>NZ_JBHWZY010000012.1:0-21488 GCF_042727815.1 Nocardia sp. NPDC060220 | reverse complement strand
CTCTTCGTCGCCGCCGAGCTGTGGAAGGGCACGAGCTTCAACGGCTCCCTGGACGACCGGTGCCGGGCTCGTGCGCATCAGCCACAGCGCAGCGGCGAGCGTCAGCACCCAGCCGATCACTTCGATAAGCAGGTGATCTGTCGCATCGGGAACGGATTGCAGCAGGTACACCCGGACGCTGTTGATCGCTCCGTGCGTCATGACTGCCGGCCAGACACTCCCCGACCGCCAGCGAAGTGCTAGAAGCAGCGGCGCCCACGGCAGCATGCCCGCGAAATAGATGACGATGTCCCACGGTGGGCGGTCTCCGATGACGGCGATCACCGGCAGGTGCCAGACGATCCAGACCACACCGCTGGCAAGGGCCAGCGGCCAGAATCCCCATGACGCGGCGCGGGTCGCCAGCCAGCCGCGCCAGCCGAACTCCTCTCCGATAGCGAAGACCGACTGCAGGAGGAAGACCGGAACGACCCATACTGTCGCCGCCAAGATCTGGTCGAGCGGGTTGAGCGGCCAGATCCCCGATGCCAGTGCGATGCAGGCCTGGATGGCGGCGATCGCGGTGATGAGGCCGATGCCGATGCCTGCCCACTTGGGTGTGCCGCGCCACCCGGTGGCGAAAGTTTCGCCGAACGTTCCGGGTCGTCGGGCGAGCCACATGATGATCGCCGCGAGCAGCGGGGTCATTTGCAGGATCGGAACGATCAGGTTGTCGAAGTCCGTGGAGACCAGCCGAAAGACCATCGGAACAGACAGCGTGTAGCACAGCACGATGGCGATCGCGAAGAACCACGCGACTTCGAGGAAATTCGATCCGGTAGCACTACCGCGCGCACGGACTGTCGTCATGACTGCTCCTCCTCGCGCTCGGTGAGCGGGTCGATGGGCTGGACCGGTACCACCGGCGCCTGGCCGGCGAAGGCCGCCAGCGTCCGGTCGATCCATGCGATGACGTCGGCCAGGATGGCCGGCCCCTCGGCTTCCTCCTCCAACCCGTGGTAGACGCCCGGACAGGTCCTCAGCGTCGCCGACGACACGAGGTCGACCACCCGGCGGCTGGCGGAGAGCGGATTGATCAGATCGGCGTCGCCATGAACCACGAGTAGTGGTACCGCGACTCGGGTGGCAGCCGATGCCACGCGATCCATCTGTGCCAAGACATCGATCGCGAAGCGTGCGGTCGCTCGCCCATGGACCAAGGGATCGGCGTACCGTTCGGCGACGACGCCGGGGTCGCGATTGACACGCTCGAACCGCAGCCCGTTCGGCAACGTCAGGGTGGCGAAGGCGCCGCCGAGGCTCCTGACCACGGCCACCTTCAGCCGCTGATTCCGCAGCTGCGAGTCGAAAGCGGGTCCGGTCACCACCACCGCGGCCACGTCCGTCCCCGGCCGGTCCGCTGCGTAGAGGAACGCGTAGAGCCCGCCCAGGCTGTGGCCGTACAGCACGACCGGCGCGCCGCCCGTTCGCGCACGCTCGTGTGCGATGAGATGGTCCACTGCCCGCGCCGTCAACTGGTATCGGACGTCGCCGCGGCGTCCTTCGGATCGCCCGAATCCTTCGTAGTCCATGGCAAGCACGGAGAAGCCGGCCGCAGTGAACAACCGAGCCGTGCTGTCGTAGCGGGCGGCGTGCTCGCCGAGACCGTGCATGATGACGACACTGGCCCGCGCGGGCCCGCTCGGGACCCAGTGGAGTGAGGTGAGTCGGGGGCCGCCGCCGTCCGGTGTGAAGGAGTCGAAGATGGGTGATGTGTTCACGAGCAGTTCCTTTCGGGTCTGCTCGAGCCTCGCCGCTTCGCCTCGGTCCAGGATTGGACCAACCTGCTAGGTCGGCAGGATCTCCCAGCGGATCGTGCTGAACGCGGTGGGAGGGCCGCCGAAGGTTCGGCGACACGTCCTCGTGAGATGGGAGCTGTCGGTGAACCCCGCCAGGTGAGCCGCATCGGTGAGCGTCCGGCCCTGCGCGACCGCTGCGGTCGCCCGGAGCAGCCGGAGCCATCTCACGTAGGCCCGGAAGGTGATTCCGAGGTCCTGGGCGAAGAGGAAGAGATGGGACAGCCGGCTCTCCGACAGATGAACGGTCGCGGCGAGGTCGCGAAGCCGGATGGGTCGTGAGTCCAGCTCGGTCTGAAGGTGGCTGCGCGCGGCGGCGACTCCCGGATGAAGCGGGTGCGAGGTGTTCCCGGGAGCGCGCAGGCGCCCCTCCACGTACGCGCTGTGCCCCTTGACCAGGGTCTGTCCTGCGTGATCCCAGGCACGAGCGTGGGACGGATCGTCGACCAGCTCGATCAGCTCGGCACCCAGAGATGACTCGGGCTCGACGTGCGCCACGACGCCCCAGGCGCCGGCGGCGCTGAACGCGTGCGACTGATCGGCGGGAACGATCGCCGCGTTCGTCCGTCGCTGACGGCCCTGGAGATCCTCGATGACGAACGTCCCCTCGTGGGCGACGGCCACCTGCACGGAGTGGTGAGAATGTCCCGGCAAACTTCCCAGCGGACCCTCGATCTCGAGTACACCGGGACGCAAGCGCCCTGTGCCGGACCACCGCGAGATCAATGGCTGTCGCTCGTCGGACGCGTGCATCGGCTGAAATATACGCGGCACGGGAGCGCTCCGACACGGCCGCGAAACGGCGGCCCCTGAATCGTCACCGTGGATGGCCATCTGGCGGGTGCGAGGCGGACTGATTCTGGCCGTCAGCGATCGGGTCGATCTGCGGACCATCCCTGCGGGTCCGTCGCCACGCCGGGGCCTTGATCCCGGCGCAAAGTCTGTCCGGAACCGGGTCACGCGCCAGGATCGATAAGGATCTTGCCTTCCACCTGCCCGGCGGCGAGCCGATCCAGTGATGCGCCCAGATGCGCGAGTCCTACCGGGTTTTCGGCGAATTCGGTGCCGAGCAGCGGGTCTGCCGCGAGGATGTGCAGTGCGGCGGGGAGGTCGGTGTCGCAGACGTGGGCCAGCGTCGTGTCGAGGGTGATCTCGCGGAAGATCATCGAGTGCAGGTCGAGGGCGGGCTTGTCCTTGGGAATGCCGACGGCTTGGACGCGGCCGCCGTCGATGACCATCTCGAGTGCCGCCGCCAGCTGGCCGGGCGCCCCGCTTGCCTCGATCACGACGTCGGGTTTGCGGCCGTCGAGTGCGTCGGTGACATCGGCAGCGATGGACTCCGACGGAGCGAGGGTGCGATCGGCGCCCAGACGTTGCGCGCGGTCGAGGCGGCTGCCGGGGAAATCGATGACGGTGATGTCGAACTCGCCGAGGTGCCGCAGACCGGCGAGGACGAACGAGCCGATCGCGCCGGCACCGATGATGACGACGTTGTCGCCCTCGCGCGCACCGGACCGACGAGCCGCATGGATGCCGACAGACAGGGGTTGGGCGAGTCCGGCGTGGTCCAGGGACAACCCGGTGGGCAACGGACGCAGTGTCTTCGTCGGGACGGCGACGAATTCGGCCATCCCGCCGTGGACGTTCAGCCCGAGGGTTCGGTACCGCGTGCACTGGTTGGTTCGGCCTTCGCCACATCGTCGGCATTTGCCGCACCAGACACCGGCGCCACTGGCGACCAGGCTGCCCTCGGTGAGCCCGGAACCCGGGTCGGCTTCGACGATCTCGCCGACGAATTCGTGGCCGGGGATGATCGGGCCGAGGTGCCTGCTGTGGGGGTGGCGGCGTTGCACGGGAAAGGTTTTCGGTCCGGCGGTCCACTCGGAGGCGTCGGTCCCGCAGATTCCCGAGCGCAGCACCCGCAGGAGTGTTTCCCCGGTGCCCGGAGCAGGGATGTCGACTTCTTCGAGTCGGATATCGCGGGGGCCGTAGTAGACGGCGGCTTGCATCGTCGATGGCACAGCAGTGTCTTTCCTCGTCGAGATGGTGGACAGGGTTCGGATGCCGACAGATGGTCTGGGTCGCCATGGGCGACCCAGACCATCGGTGTCACACCTTGACGGGTTCTCCGTCGCGTGGGTCGGTAACCGGTTGGGCGACAACGTCATCGGTGACAGTGCTGCCGCGGGGCAGGAACAACGCCACCACCGCGGCAAGGCCGAAGAAGCCCGCGCACACGATGAGACCACCCTGGAATCCGATGCTCGCCGCCAGTCCGGCCAGAGCGAACGGCGCCAGCGCCGACACACCACGGCCGACGTTGAAGCAGAAGCCGGCACCGGTCGCGCGGGCCCTGGTCGGGAACAGTTCCCCGAGGTAGGAGCCGAACAGGCCGAAGAACGCGGTGAACGCGCCGAACAGCGGCCCCATCCACAGCAGGGCGGTTTCCTGGGTGGTGAGTGCGTAGATCGGCAGGGTCAGCGTGACACCGAGCAAGGTGATGATGATCGTCCGGTGACGGCCGATGTGATCGGCGAGGTAGCCGAAACCGTTGTAGCCGACGAACATTCCCAGATTCAGCATCGTGATGAACAGCGCGACCGAGGTCGTAGCCAGACCACGCTCAGTGGTGAGGTAGGTGGGCAGCCAGGTCATCGAGCCCCAGTAGCCGAACAGCGCGAGAGCCGCCATGAGGGTGCCGAGCAGTGTCCTGCGGCGCAGGGAGGAACCCAGGACATCGCGCACAGAGACGACATCGTTGGCGTTGTCGGCCTTTTGAGCTGCCCAGGTGGCGGATTCGGAGAAGAAGATCGCGACGATCGCGATCGGCAGCACGACCGCACAGCCCGACACCAGGAACATCAGTCGCCAATCCGGCAGGAACCAGCCCGAGATCGTGGCTGCCATCGCACCACCGGCGGGGAAGGCGCTGATCACGAATGCGGCTGCGCGACCACGGTTCTTTTCGGGCCACGTCTCGACCACGTAGGCCGAGACCACGCTCCAGACAGCGCCGAGCCCGATACCGGCGAGGAATCGCAGCAGCAGGAAAACCTCGTAGCTCGGGACCACGTAGATGGCGGCGGTGAAGATGCCGAAGATGCTCAGCGCGGCGAGCAGTGCCTTCTTGCGCCCGAAGTTGTCGGCCACATACCCGCCGAGGACGCTGCTGACACCGATGCCGACCAGGGTCGCGGTAGCCAGCAGGCCGCCCTGGGTGATCGTGATGCCCAAGTCCTTACGGATGGACGGTAGCGCCATGGAAAGTAGGACGATTTCCAAGGCGTCGAACAGGTAGGCGAGGAAACACCCGCCGAGCACGATCCAACGTGTACGTCGCATCGTTGTACCTCCAGTGTGAGCTGCTGGGGGTCGTGCCCGGGCAGCAGTGATCTTCGAATTGCAGGGAACGGGTGTTCGCTGCACGGGTGGAACCGGCACCGAGTCATCGCCTGCCGGTGTGTAATCCGGCGTAAGGCATGGCGGTGCCGTTCGATCCGGACCTCGACGGGTCCGGTCGTGTGTGACGGGGCGCTAGCTGCCGTCGTGGGTGGCCAGCACCAGGTCGAACGTGATGCTCGTCCAGCCGTCCGGCGGATGCGTCCCGTCAGGAGCGGTGGTGTCGGCGTGGTGGACGGCCTCGACGACGAGGTTCTCCTTCACTCCGAACACCGCGTCGCAGTCGAGATAGGGGTCGCCCGCGACGAAGATATGGGTGATCAGGGGCCGGAAATCCGGCGCGGTGACCATGTAGTGCAGATGCGCGGGGCGCATCGGGCCGCGAGCGGTCGCGGTCAGCAGGTCGCCGACCGGGCCGTCGTGGGGAATCGGATACGGCGCGGGCAGTACCGACCAGAATCGGTACTCGCCGTTCGCACCCGAGCGCAGCCAGCCGCGACCGGCCGAGCGGTCGTCGGTGTACTGGACGTCGTAGAAGCCGTCGGAGTCGGCTTCCCACACTTCGATGCGCGCCCCCTCGATCGGTTCGCCACCGGTGGTGCGAACCTGGCCCGAGACGTAGCAGGGTAGGCCCTTCGCGCCGCGGGCGATATCGCCTCCGAGCGGAATCTCCGGTGCGGAATCGACGAAGAACGGACCGAACACCGTCGACTCGGTAGCGCCGGGCTCGGCGGGTTCGTTGATGGCGACCGTGAGCATGGACAGGCCGAGCACATCGGAGAGCAGAATGAATTCCTGACGCCGACTGTCGGTGATATGTCCTGCGCGAGTGAGGAATTCGATAGCCGACTCCCACTCGTGTTCGGTGAGCCGGACGTCGCGGGCGAAGGCGTGCAGGTGGCGCACGAGACTGTGCATCACTTCGCGCAGCCGAGGATCGGGGGTGGCGTCGAAGCTGGCCAGCACCTCCTCGGTGACGGCTTGTTCCTTGTCGACGGCGGTAGCCGGGTCGCCGCTCATGCCGTCGGCCCGGTGGGTTCGGATCCCGCCCACGCGCCGTGCAGGATCGCGCGGAGTCCGTCCGGAGTGACGGGTGTGGGGTTGTCGGCGGGAGCGATCGCCAGGATGTCGTCGATCACGTCGTCGATGCCGGACTCGTCCATGCCGAGCTCACGTAGCCCCGCCGGTACACCGACCTCACCACCCAGTTCACGCAGTCCGGCGACGATGTCGACTCGCCCGAGCGCACGGCCGATCCGGTCGGTGGCCTCGCTCGCGTTGGGAGCGTTGTAAGCCAGTACGTAGGGCAGCACGATGGCGTGGGTGTGGGCGTGGGGCAGGTCGAACGCCCCGCCGAGGACGTGGCAGATCTTGTGGTGCAGCCCGGATCCGGCGACGGCGAACGCCGATCCGGCCAAATAGGCGCCGAGCAGTAGTTCACCGCGACTGGCCAGGCCGGTCGGGGTGGACGCGATGGTGGTCAGCCCGTTCACCAGGTGACGAATGCCGTCTTCGGCGACCGCGCTGGACACTGGGCTTCGCCGTGGCGCCCAGAAGGCCTCGACACAGTGCGCCACTGCGTTGAGTCCGCTGGCGACCGAAAGTTCCACCGGCAGAGTAAGAGTCAGCTCCGGGTCGTAGACGACGGTCTTGGGCAACACCCGCCGATCGGTCCCGGTGGTCTTGCGCCCACGCTCGGTCAGACCCCACACCGGGGTGACTTCGGAGCCGGCATAAGTCGTCGGCACAGCGAGCACCGGCAGACCGGTGGTCAGGGCGACGATCTTGGCCGTTCCCGTCGTCGAGCCGCCGCCCACCGACAGCACCACGTCGGCGTCGGCGTCGAGTGCGACCTTGCGGGCGAGCTCGGCGACTTCGGCGGGCACATGGGGACGGACCTCGGAGAAGGTCGCGACCACCCGATCGGCGAACGGTGCGCACAGCTGTGTCGCGGTGCCGTTCTCGGCATCGGTGGCGATGAGCAGCACGCGGCGCGCGCCTAGCAGGTCGAGCTCGGTGAGCAACTTGGTGCGCGCCGCGCCGGCGCCGAAGACGACCCGGCCCGGCAGGCCGTCATAGGTGAACTGGGTCATCAGATCGCTCCCGGGATGACCGTGGGTCCATAGCCCAGCAGCAGCCACCGATCGCCGTCGCGCACCCAGACCGCGAGCGCGCTGTTGGCGAGTTGTTTGCGCACCCCACCGGCGGTGATGTCGGCGCGCATCTCACCGGAGACCAGTACGGTGTCGCCGACGACGACGATCTTGTGTACCGGGTGCTCGATCCGGTGGTAGACGTAGAAGCCGGTGCGCAGTTTCTCCAGGTAGCTGTCGAGGGTGTCGACCACGGCGTTGGAGTGCGTGTAGAGCAACTCGGGGTGCGCGAACGCGGCGAAGCCTTCGATGTCGCCTGCCACCACCGCGGCGTAGCGAGCGTCTTCGAGCGAGCGGATGGTCGATTCGATCTCAGCCGTAGCGAGAGTATCGGTCATGAGAGGGCTCCGGTCTGTGGTGCGGTGGACAGGGTTTCGCGCAACATCACGCCGTTGCGGCGGCGCAGGACGGTGAGGACTTCGGCCATGTCGGCCTGTCCCAGCCCGGTGGCCACGGCATCGTCGAGGACGGCGAACGCGGCTTCGGACCCGGGCAGGATCAGCCGGTGGCGGTGGGCCAGCGCGAGAGCCAGGCCGAGGTCCTTGCGGATCAGCGATACCGGCGCCGCGACCGGGGTCGACTCCGGCGCGAGGTATGCCTGCTGCTTGTAGCCGACATAGGGTGCGCCCGCCGCGCTGTTGCGCAGGATGTCGTAGAACGTGGCCGGGTCGAGGGCACCGGCTTCGGCGAGCAGAAGTCCCTCTGCGACAGCCTGACTCAACCCGGCCAGGACCGCGTTGACCGCGAGTTTGGCCGTGGACCCCGAGCCGACCGGCCCTGCATGGAACTGGGCGGTGGTCATCGCGGCCAGGACCGGCTGCGCCAGCTCGAACTGTTCCGGCGTGGCGCCGACCATCGTGGTGATGGCGGCGGTTTCGGCCATCGACACACTGCCCGACACCGGCGCATCGATCACCGCTAGGTGCGGCAGGTCGGCGAGTTCGCGCACGACCTCAGGGCCGACGGTACCCATCACGATGTGCAGGTGGCCGGGCGCGACAGTGCGCAGACCCTCGATCACCAGGCCGCGCGTGGATTCACCATCGGGCAGCATGCTGATCGTCAACGCGGCGGCGGCCAGCGCGTCGGGGAAGTCGGCGAGACCGACCCCCTCGGGCGCTTGCTCGACATGGGGGTCATAGGCGAGAACGGTGTGCCCTGCCGCGGCCAGGTGGGCGGCCATCGGCCTGCCCATTCGGCCCAGGCCCGCGAATCCGATCAGCACGGCCCCTCCCCCGCTACGCAGACGGTCGCCGCGAATCGGTGAGCGGTGGTGAGAGGCGGAGAAAAGCAGGTCGACCGAAGTCGCGCAATCGGGAAAGACACGAGTCTCCTTCGTCGTCGATGACGGGGAACGGGGCTGAAGCCACCGTGAATGTGTTCAGTATCATTAAACATATAGAGAGTGATGTCAACCACGGAACAACGGTCGCCACATCGAGGGAGACCCGCCGCCGATGTTCGAACCATCGAGAAGATGCACTTCGGGAGGCAAGTTTCCCGCGAAACGGCACGTCGAGACGGGGACTATCCGAATCCACCACGCGCCACAGGTAGTGTTCATCCATAGTGAACCCGTAGTGTTCACTGATAGTTGATTTCGTTTCGGCGAGTGAACAGAGGTGCGCTGATGCAGGACAGGATCGGGCCGGCATTGAAGCAGGCGCGTCTGGATCGAGGTTCGAGTCTGCGCGGGTTGGCGGCCGCGGCGGGCATCTCCGCCAGCCAGCTCTCCCAGATCGAGAACAACAAGTCCCAGCCGTCGGTGAGCACCCTCTACGCCCTCGTCAACCATCTCGAGGTCTCCCTCGATGATCTCCTGGGCCTGCGGTACGGCCGCGCCGAGTCCACCGCCGAACCGGCCGGACACTCGGGCACGAGCCGATCCACCGGAGTGGTTCAACGCGCCGCGGACAACCCGGTGCTCGAGATGGCCAACGGGGTCCGGTGGGAAAAGCTCGCGGTCGACCCGGACGCAGGCGTCGACGCCCTGCTGGTCACCTACGAGCCGGGTGCCGCGAGTTCGGTGGACCGAATGCCGATGCGCCACTCCGGAACCGAGTACGCCTACCTGTTCACCGGGGAGTTGACGCTGCTGCTCGATTTCGACAGGTACACCGTCGGCGCGGGCGACTCGCTGTGCTTCGATTCCACCCGGCCGCACATGTACGTCAACCAGTCGAGCGAACCCGCGCGCGGCGTGTGGTTCGTCGCGGGCCGCCACGAATCCGGCCCCACGCGGGCATGGGTCGCCGCACAGCTCGGTGAGACCGACACCGAATCGCCCCTGCGCGTGACGAATGCGGTCGACGCACTGGATCTCCTCGGTGCCAACATCGTGCGACCACCCGCGGTCAAACCCGGCCGCGAGAGCTAGTCGCGACCGGGTCCCGAGTGGATCAGAGGCGTTCGAATACTGCCGCCAGCCCCTGTCCGCCGCCGATGCACATCGTTTCGAGGCCGTAGCGGCCTTCGCGGCGGGCCAGTTCGTGCAGCAGGGTGGCCAGGATTCTGGCGCCGGTAGCGCCGACCGGGTGACCGAGGGAGATTCCCGAGCCGTTGGGGTTGACGCGCGGGTCGTCGGGTTCGATCTTCCAGGTCCGCAGGACGGCCAGTGTCTGTGCGGCGAAGGCCTCGTTGAGTTCGATCACGTCCAGGTCGTCGAGTGTGAGATCCAGTCGTGCGAGCGCTTTTTCGGTCGCGGGTACCGGTCCGATGCCCATGGTGGACGGCGGTACGCCCGCGACCGCCCACGACGCCAGTCGAGCCATGGGGCGCAGCCCAAGTGCTTGTGCACGCTGCGGTGTCGTCACGATACAGACGGCCGCGCCGTCGTTCTGACCGCTGGAATTTCCGGCGGTCACCGTGGATTCGGGATCGATGCCGAGACGGATCGGGCGCAGCTTGCCCAGCGTATCGAGGTCGGTATCGGCTCGTGGATGCTCATCGGTGCGCACCAGCAGTGGCTCCCGCTTACGTTGCGGCACAGCGATACTCACCAGCTCCGCTTCGAAGCGGCCATCATGTTGCGCGGCGACGGCGCGCTGGTGCGACTGCACGGCGAGCGCGTCCTGGTCCGCGCGGCTGATCGCGAACTGCGCGCGCAGGTTCTCCGCAGTTTCGATCATGCCGCCGGCGACCGGAAAGTTCCTGCCGCCAGCGGTGATTCGCGCACGCGCGAGGCGGTCGTGCAACACCGGCCCGTCGCCACGGATGCCCCAGCGGATGTCGGTGGCGTAGAACTCGGTGCGGCTCATGGATTCCACGCCGCCCGCCAGGACGAGATCACTACCGCCCGATTGCACCTGCATGCAGGCTTGCAACACTGCCTGCAGACCCGACCCGCAGCGCCGGTCCACCTGGATGCCGGGCACGCCGACCCCCAGGCCCGCGTCCAGCGCGGCGATGCGGCCGATCGCGGGCGCCTCGCCGTTGGGCGAGGACTGCCCGAGGATGACGTCGTCGACGGTCGCGGCGTCGAGTCCGGTGCGGGCGATCAGTTCGGTGATCACGGCCGCGGCGAGGTCTTGCGGGGCGATGTCTTTGAACACCCCGCCGAATCGTCCGACCGGGGTTCGCAGTGGTTCGCAGATAACAGCTTCGGGCATAGCTCTTCCTCGTAGGTGTCAGGTGGTGGATCGGATCCGGGTGAGGTCGCGCTCGATCGCGGCACCGGTCTCGAGCAGGGCGGGAACCAGGGAGTCGCGCACCTCGCCGAGCGTGTATCGGGCGGCCTGGGTGGAGATGTTCACCGCGGCGACGACCACACCGTGCTGGTCGCGCACGGGCGCCGCCATCGACCGCAGACCGTGTTCGAGTTCCTGGTCGACGACGCAGTAGCCATCTGCGCGGACTTGGGCCAGCTCGGCGCGCAGTTGTCGTTTCGTGGTGACCGTCATGTCGGTGAGGGGCGTCAAGTCGACCTTCGCCAGGTAGTTCTCCAGCGCGTCGGTGTCGAGGTCGGCGAGCAGGACCCGGCCCATCGAGGTGGCGTAGGCGGGGAAACGGGTCCCGATGTTGATCGACACGGTCATGATCCGGCTGACGGGGACACGGGCCACGTAGACGATGTCGGTGCCGTCCAAAATCGACACCGAGGTCGACTCACGAACCTTCTCGGCCAGCGCCTCGAGGTGCGGGCCCGCCAGATCGGGCAGGCTCAGGCTGGACAAGAAGCTGTACCCGAGCTCGAGCACGCGCGGCGTGAGCCAGAACTGGTTTCCGTCCGAGCGCACATAGCCGAGCTCGACCAGGGTGAGCAGGAAACGCCGGGCGGTGGCCCGGGTCAGATCGGTGGCCTGGGCGACCTCGCTGAGGGTGCGCCGTGGATGCTCCACATCGAAGGCCCGAATGACGGCGAGGCCGCGCGCGAGGGACTGCACGTAATCCGGCGACGGTTCTGTCATGGCTGCCGTAACTCCTTCTCCCACTGGGCCCGATGGCGTCCACCCCGCGGCGAACGTCGGTGCACCGAGCCGGGCCCGAGGCTACGTCGCGACGGCCCGGCACGAGGCTCGGCATGCACGAAGAACGCTTGTTCATGATGCGAACACAAGTCCGTATTGCGAACACGCTACGTCCACAACTCCAGCCTACGCAAGTGTTCGCCATACGAACGTAAGTGCGCATTGCGAACATCTCGGCTAGCATCGCTGGTGTGATGGACAAAGTCATTGCGACGGCCGCCGAGGCCGTCGCCGATATTCAGGACGGCGCGTCGTTCGCGGTCGGCGGATTCGGCCTAGTCGGCGTGCCGCAGGTACTCATCGACGCCGTATTCGCCCACGGCGCCACCGATCTCGAGGTCGTCAGTAACAACTGCGGCACGGCGGGCGTCGGATTGGGCGTGCTGCTCGAAGCACGCCGGATTCGACGCACCACCAGCTCCTACGTCGGGTCGAACGCGGAGTTCGCACGTCAGTTCCTCGCCGGCGAGCTCGAAGTGGAACTGACGCCGCAGGGCACCCTGGCCGAGCGGATGCGGGCGGGCGGTGCGGGCATTCCGGCGTTCTATACCCCTGCGGGTGTCGGTACACAGGTCGCCGACGGCGGCCTGCCGCTGCGCTACGACGGCGACGGCGGGATCGCACTGGCCAGTCCCCCGAAGGAGACGCGGGTGTTCGGCGGGGTGCACTATGTGCTCGAACACGCGATCGTCACCGATTTCGCGCTGGTCCACGCCTGGAAGGGCGACCGTCACGGCAACCTCGTCTACCGGCGCAGCGCGCGCAACTTCAATCCGCCCGCTGCCACGGCGGGCCGGATCACCATCGCCCAGGTCGAGCAGTTGGTGGAGCTGGGCGAACTGGATCCAGACGAAGTACACACCCCCGGCATCCACGTGCAGCGCGTGGTGCACGTGGGCGCAGTCGAGGTCGGAATCGAGAACAGGACGGTGCGCGCATGACGTGGACACGCCAGGAGTTGGCGGCCCGGGTGGCCGCCGAGCTCAGTGACGGCCAGTACGTCAACCTCGGTATCGGGATGCCGACGTTGGTGCCGAACTACCTGCCCGAGGATGTCACGGTCGTACTGCATTCGGAGAACGGCGTCCTGGGCGTCGGGCCCTACCCGACCGAGGACGAAGTCGATCCCGAGCTGATCAACGCGGGCAAGGAGACGATCACCGTCCTGCCCGGTGCCTCCTACTTCGACTCGTCGCAGTCCTTCGGGATGATCCGCGGCGGCTGCGTCGACGTCGCCGTGCTGGGCGCGATGCAGGTCAGCGCCCACGGTGACCTGGCGAACTGGATGATTCCGGGCAAGATGGTCAAAGGCATGGGTGGCGCGATGGACCTGGTCCACGGCGCGAAACGGGTGATCGTGATGATGGAACACCGTTCCCGCAGTGGCGAACCCAAGATCGTCGGGCGGTGCACTCTGCCGCTGACCGGGCTGGGTTGCGTGCACCGGATCATCACCGAGATGGCCGTGCTCGATATCGGCCCCGACGGGCTGACACTTGTCGAAATGGCGCCGGGCGTCAGCGAATCCGACGTTCGAGCCGCCACCGGAGCAGATCTCACGGTCGCGCTCGCCACCGCCCCTGCCCGATGAGATTCGGTGTGAAGCCCACACGGAAGGGGGGTGCGGGCTTCACACCGACTTGATCCGTTCGCGAAGCGTGACTGTCCTCAGGTCCGTTCGCCATGGAGAGCGAGGGTGTCGTCGATGCAGCGTGCGATGAACACGTCGTCGATCGCCTGTTCTCCGACCAAGAGCCTGAAATACAGTGGTGCGGAGAGGGTTTCGAGCACAGCGCGCGGATTCACCGATGCCGGGAGTTCACCGCGCGCCACCGCGTTCGTGATCACCTGGGAGCTGCGCTCGAAGCGATCGTTCCAGAATTTGCGGCGCGCGGCGTCGACCTCCGGATCGGACGACAGAGCCACGGTGGTGCCCACCAGCCGCGCCATCCCCGGACGCGAGATCAGGTCGGAAACCTGTCCGGCCAGCACCGCCAGATCCGATCGCAAGTTGCCGGTGTCCGGCGCGGGATTCCCGACGGCGGCGAGCTCGGTGACCGCCTCGGCGATCAACGCCGTCCGGGTGCCCCAGCGGCGATAGATCGTCGTCTCGGCGACACCGGCGCGAGCCGCGACGTCACCGATGGTCAAACCCTCGATGCCGTGCTCGGTCACCTGCTCCAGGGTCGCGGTCAGAACAGCGTCGCGCACCCGCGCCGAGCGTCCCCCGGTCCGCTTACGCGGAGCCGGGGGTGTCACCGACTGTTCGTCGGCATCGAGTCCACTCTGATCCATGGTCCAGTTCTACTCGACGGCCGTGCCGTATGCCCAATGCCGATCGATGGGCCCGGTGCGTCCGGCCCCATCCGGGTCAGCGCAGGTATGCCTCGATCCAGTTGCCGAATTCGGTCGCGAGATGCCACTGGTGCTCGCTGATGTACAAACCGGGCACCGCCGCGGGAAACGCGACTTTCAGCTGACTGCGGAACCCACCGCCGGGTTCGTCACGGAACTGATGGCAGACCCCGCCGATGAGTTCACCGTCGGCGAGCCTGGCCGCGCCGGCGACCGCGAACGGGTAGGCCGGATCCGCGGCGACCACCACCTTCGCCGGGTCGGTGTACTCGACGAGGAACCGGCTGGCGAGCATGGCTCCACCGGTCACCTCGACGACCTCCTGCCGCCCGTCGGGCATGGTGGCGATGATGTAGTGGTCCGGGCAGGCGTCGGTCCAGAACGCCTGATCGTTGCTCACCCGCGCCCGGTCGAACGTGTCGATGAAGCCCTGCGCGGTGCCACGATCACTGGCGATCTCGACAGTCGACACGGCCCAGCGTCCACCCGAGGCCGCGAGCGTGGCACGGGTGGCGGCCTCGGAGGCGACGAGCTCACCGGCGAGCAGCTCACGCAGTCCGCTGGAGCCGATCAGCACACGAGCCTGTGCCAGCACCGCTCGGGCGGCGGGGATGTCGTCGACGTCGATCGCGAAGCGGGCGAGCAGTGAGTCGAGTTCACCGGCCAGCAGGCCGACGTAGTCCTTACGCAGCCGCGCAGCGGCGACCGAGAGCCGCCGTCGTTCCCACTCGACGACCCGGCCCTGCTCGACCAAGCGGCCGTCGATGTATGTCCGCAGTCCGGCTGCCGACGGACCAGGGTCGGCGAAAGTGGTTCCCGCACCGGCATAAGCGGCCGCCGCGGTGGCGGCCGTCACCCCGGCGGCACGGACGATGAGGCTTCTTCTGGTCAGCATTGACCAATTCCCTTCGATTTAAAGCTAGCTAAACTTGCGATAACACAGCTTCCGTTACCACCGTCACGTTGTCAACGGTCTGCGCATAATTAACGCCACACGAACTTGCGTTTCCAGGCGCAGGAAGGCAGTCTTAACGCAAGTTTCAATAGCTTTAATGAGAGGTAGTCGACATGGACGATCCCATCGAAATCCGAACATTCCTCGGCGCGGAGACCGTCACACGCCAGCAGGTACGCGCCTGGGAAGCGCGGCGCGCCGAAGCGGTGCTCAAGAGGTTCGCCGCGCGCCTGGGGCACCGCGGAGTAGCCGAACTCCTGCCCGATTTCACGATCGGCAGGGCGCTCGACGCGCCCCTCGACGTCCAGCGCGAGGCCCTCACTGCCATGAAGACCGAGCTGGGTCACGCGGGGATCTACGCCATGCTCAAGCGCGATCTGGCGATCTCGGACCGGATGGCACGAATCGGGGTCGCCACCAGCCGGGGCCGAGCCAAGTACTCGGTCACCCGCCTCGAAGTCCCCCACTACTCCGCGCAGCGATTCGCCGACTGGTTCAACGACCTGACCATCACCGACGCCGAGGTCGACATGGTGGCCGCCACCCCGGACCACTACCTGTTGCGCGGCCTGCCCGACGGCCGTCAGGAAGTCGTCGAAACGACCGGCGGCTCGCCCACGGCCTCGCGGTTCCTCGTCGACTACACCAGAACCGAAGCGCTGACCATCCCCGTCGCTCCCGACTACCCCATCCAGGTGGCGGGCCAGGCCCTGCTCGACGACGGCCTGGTCATCGGCGGCGTCCGCCACCAGTTCCGCGACCGCGACGGCACTCTCGAAGCCCTACTGACGGTGCAGTTCCCGGGCAATCTGCCCGACCGGCTCATCCACCAGCACCAGTGGCACCTGGCCGACGAGTTCAGCAACTGGATGATCGCCGCGGCCCCGGTCGCGGCGACCACCTGACACCGAGGACCGCACAGGCCGATGCACCGGCCCACCGATAGCGGTGGGCACGAACGGCGCCTCCGGAATTCCGGGGGCGCCGCTCGGGCACTTCGCACCGCGTCAGCGGATCAGGCTTCGCGCACCGCCGTGACGATGGCGACGACCGCCGCGGACAACGCCCCGATCACCACCGCGCCGAGGACGACGACGGCGGCGGAGACCGTGAACTGATCCCAGCCCACCATGAGCGCGGCCACGCCGAGGACCACGAGGATCGCGTCGACGCCAACGGCGGCCAGGACAGCGTCGTCGCGGTCCAGTAGCCGGGGAGTCAGCGCAACGGTGGCCAGGCCGAGCAGGACGGACACCAGGCCGACCACGACGAAGACGGGGACGGCCATTCCGGTGCCGACATCGGTCCCCAGGATCAGCGCGGCGAACGGGACGAGGCCGTACAGGACGCGGATCGCGCCCACACCGCGCAGCGTCCACGAGGACACATCGACGGGGGCGCCCCCGGTGGAGGTCTTGGTCGCGTACGCCATGCGCACAGTTGCCACCTGGCTGGTCATATCCCGCTCCTTCGACATTTTCACACCTTCGTGCAATTGCACGTACCTGTGAAACTACGTCCATTGCACACCGATGTGCAAGAACTCGTGAAGGGACTCACACCCACCCGGTTTCGTGCCGGAGAGCACACCTTGGATCCGTTCGGGGACAGAATGTTTCGACAAGCGATCGCCCGACGAGCACACCCGCGATCAGTGCTGCGCGGCCTCAGCGGCGGACCGGGCGATCTCCGCGGCACCGGAACGGTCGACGCCGACCGCGATCAGGCAAGCCACGGCAGCGTCTCGCGCGGCTTCGGCACCGACCCATTCACCATCGCTGTGCGCGTTCAGCAGCTCGAGCACCAGCGCCGTGAGCACCCTGGCCAACGCCGCGGGCGGAAGGTGACCAGCGAAGGTTCCGTCGGCTTGACCAGCCGCTATCAACGTGATCAGCCGGGCGCGGACCGGCGCGAGCCGGTCGGCCATCCGGGCCCTCGACCCGGCTTCGTCCAAGCGCAGCAGCAACTGGAACTCGTCGCCGACCGCCCACAGCGCGACCGTCATATCCGCGGTCGCCCGGGCGGGCGGTTGCGCGGTGTCGATACCGTCGAGTGCGCGACCGACCTGTTCGAAGGCCTCGTCGAGCATGCCGTCGATCAGCGCTTCCCTGGTGGGAAAATGTCCGTAGAGGGTGCGACGAACCATCCCCGCGGCAACGGCGATGTCTTCCATACTCGCCAGGGGATTTCGCAGCAACTCGTCCCCGGCCACAGCGACGATGCGTCGCCGGTTGGCCAGTGCGCGCGGCCCGAGGCCGACGGTGGTCGAGTGCGTCGTCGCAGTCACGTCCGTCCTTTCACCCACCACCATCCCACACCTGCGCAAAGGTGTGCAAAAGGTCGTTTGCGCTCACCAGCCTGATGATCGGTGACCACAACGAATGTGCGTGGGAAGTGCTCGTCGCGGCGGGTCGCATCGGGCCGCGACCTGCGAAGCCAAAGGCCGTTTCGATGGAGGGCTCGATACCGGAACCAGCGCGAACAGCGGCGTGAAGACTGGCCTCGACGAGGCAGTGCCAGAACACGAGGACCTGAAGTCGGCGAGGTCAGGTCCGTCGAATCAGGACGGTGTGGCCGGTGTCGCGGCGGCGACGATTTCCTGCAGGGCGGCGATATGGCCGGCGAAGGCGTCCCGTCCACGCTCGGTCAGGTGCGCGCGGACTTTGCGGCGGCTGCCGTCCAGCCGGCGTTCGGTGGTGACATAACCGGCCGACTCGAGGGTCGCGAGCTGCTTGGACAGGGCCGAATCCGACAGCCCCAGGCGATCTTTGAGGAAGGCGAACTCCGCCCAGTCGGCGGCTGCGAGCGTCGCGACCAGCGAGAGCCTGGTGCTGGGATGGATGAGTTCGTCGAAACGGGCCTGCGTCACGCGCGGAACCAATGCCGCAGGACGCGAAGGATTTCCGGACCACCGAAGCCGATGATCGCGGCAACCAGCACTCCGGCCCAGATTCCGGGGTTACGGTCACCGTCCGCGTTCAGGGCCATCGCCACGCCGATGGTGAGGCCGACGAGCGCGAACAGCATGCCCACAACCACGATCGGGGTGCGGCGTCCGGCCACGGCCGCGCTCACATGCACCTGGTCGGTCCGCCGGCGCCCGCCGAGCAACCGCGAGGCGACGAACGAGTGCCCCGCACCGAAGATCAGCGTCGCGGCGATGATCAGCCATGATGGCCCGAGGTCACCGATCACACCGAGCACGACCCACCCGGCGGCCATTGCCCACCAGTACCCGCGTGGCAGCCCGACCTCCTCGGCCACTCGACGGCGCGCGTGCTCGACCGCCGCCAGCGCGGCTCGTGCCTGGTCCGGAGCGATGTTCTCCATGGTGGTCTCACTTTCCTGGTTGGAAAGTCAAGGATCTACTTTCCCACTAGGAAAGTCAAGAGGCCGGCGCTTCCTCCGATATCGACACTCGGCGCACAACGGTGAGTCGACATCGGTTGCCGCCGAGTCGAAGCACGGGCCACACCTGGTACGCCGAACTGGACTCACCGGTCTGGTATGAGGCACCTATCGGTAAAGTAGAGGCGTGGTGGATCTGCCGGCGGCACGTGGACGTATCGACAAACGGCGTGCGATTCTGGAGGCGGCGTTCTCGGTGTTCTCCTGCCAGGGGTACGACCAGTCGAGCGTGCAGGACATCGCGGACGAGGCCGGGGTCTCGAAGCAGACGGTGTACAACCACTTCGAGGACAAGCAGCGCGTGTTCGACGAGGCAATGGCGGCGACGGCCGAATCCGTCCTGGCCGACAACCTCGCCGCGATAGAGCGCTTACGCACGCCGGTGGCCGATCTCCGGGCGAGCCTGCACGAAGTGACGCGCGAGATCCTCGAGGTGAACTGCGAGCATCGTTCGCGCGCCCTGCGATGGCTGACCTACGCCCAGGTCGCTCGCTTTCCGCATCTGATCGAGGTCGTGCAGAACCGAACCTCCGATCGACTCGGCCCCGCCCTGGCCGACCGGCTGGCACGGCTGGTGCTGTCGGGTCAGCTGCGTCCGTGCGACCCCGATCAAGCGGCCGAACAGCTGCTGGCCATGCTAAGCGCCCCCGCCGAGGCACGCTCCCGCATGGGAACGCGCGACGTGCCCGCGGCCGACATTCGCTTCGTCGCCGAGGGCGCCGTCGATACCTTCCTTCGCGCCTACGCTCCCCCGGCCGATCCTGGCAGCGTGGGCGCGTGAGCTGACCGCACGGCGACGGGTTCGGGCAGGCTCGGCGGTGGTGATCCGGCGGCCACCAATCCCGCGACCGGCGTGACGAGCCGTCGTGCGATGAGCCATCTCCCGTCGACGAACGCGAAATCGTCCTCGACCTGACCGATCGTGGTCCAGTCGGCCGGGCGCAGATCACCACGGTCGGCATACTGCTGATACCAGTGCCACACCGTCGCACGGGCTTTGAGCCGCGGGGTATCACCGCGCCATTCCACGACGGTCTGGCCGAGGACGTGCGCCACTCGCTGCGAGCGCGGCGCGACCCTGTCGACCATGTACCGGGTGAACTCGTCGCGGCCGCTGAAGCTGTGTGGCGCCGGGAGCCGATATTCGATCTGCGCGTCGGGCGCCAGGCATTCGGGTGCGATGAGTTCGTAGCTGCGGCTGTCGACGAGTTCGAAGAACCGGAAAAAGGTGCGGTTGATCTCCCCCTCCGCTTCCAGCCGCTCGAGGCGCTGCGCAGTCGAGGTCATCGCGCATCCGATGGCGTCGGGGTGAGTGTCAGCGAACCGGTGATCGTCTGCGGATTGGTCAGCAACGCCAGGATGGGGCACTGCGACTCCACGATCCGGAACAGTTCGTCGATCCGGTCGGCGGGCTCAGGGGAGGTGACGAACACCTGGTAGCCGATGTTGTGCGGCTCGACCGGCGCGTTCTCGAAACCCGGTGTGCCTCGGCGTGGTTCGATCTCGGCCGTTACCTCGACCCGCAGTTCGTCGAGCACGATCTCGTGGCGCGCGGCGGTGATCTCGAAGATATGGGTCAGGCAGCTCGACAGCACCCCCAGCTGGATCTCGGGCGATCCCGGACCCAGGTCGTACCCGGCGAACTCGGGCGGTGAGTCGCTGATGATCTGGTGATCGCGAATCCTGATGCGGCGCACGCCACTGCGCCCCTCCGCGACGGTGTGGGCACGGATCACTATCGGCTCGACCGGCGGTGTCTGCTCGGCTTTCGCCTCCAGCGCCAGCAGCGCCGCACGCTTGTGGATGAGGAACTCGCGCAGGCCGGGCAGAGGTTCGGCGATCGCCGGAAACCCGGGCGAATCCCCGTTCCCGGTCGCGACTACCGGATTCTGCTGGCTGTTCGTCGTCGTCACTGATGCTTCTCCTCGGTCTCGGTGGTGGAAACGGCCGCGGGGGCACGGTCGCCGGCGGGTAGGTGTGGTGTCGCGCGACGGCTCCATTCGCCGTCGAGCGCGTGGGCGATCCGGTTGACCGACAGCACGGTCGCGACGACAACCAGTCCCGGCAGGGTCGACAGCCACCACGCGTTGGCCAGGTAGTTACGGCCGCCGGCGATCAAGGTGCCCCACTCCGGCGCCGGGGGCGCGGCGCCGAAACCGAGAAAGCTCAGCGACGCGACCGCGAGTACCGCGGTGCCCAGTTCGAGCGTCGCGAGCACGAGTACCGGGCCGCGCGCGTTCGGCAGCACGTGCCGCACCATCACCACATACCAGCGTGTTCCGGACGCACACGCGGCATCGACATAGTCGGCCTCGCTGACCCGCAGCACCTCGGCCCGCATCACCCTCGCGAAACCGGCCACCCCCGCGACGCCGACGGCGACGGCGATCTCGACGGTCCCGCGCCCGAGCGCGGTCACCAGGGCCAGCGACAGGAACAGCGCCGGAATCGACAGCACCACGTCGACGAGCCGCATCGAGACGCTCTCCACCCACCCGCGCACGAATCCGGCGAGCAACCCGATCGCCGCGCCGACGACCAGGGCCACCCCCACCGCGATGAGCGTCGCCTGCAACGACAGCGCGGTGCCGTGGATCACGCGCGTGTAGTGGTCGCGGCCCAGTTCGTCGGTGCCGAACCAGTGTTGGGTGCTCGGTGGCGCGAACCGCTGCGCGGGCGTCGCGCGCAGCGGATCGCGAGAGGCGAACAGTTCCGGGACGAAAGCTGCGAGCACAACGGACCCCACCACCAGGATCGACAGAATCAGACCCGGCCTGCGGAGCAGGAACCGCGCGATCCCGGCGAGGTCGAATCGGCTCGGAGCGGAGGGTTTTTCGGTGTGTGGCTCGATAGTCGAAGGGGCAGGGACCACTGCGATGATCGTCGAGGCTGTCACGCCGCACTCCTCTCTCTGCTC
>NZ_JBHWZY010000011.1:0-21518 GCF_042727815.1 Nocardia sp. NPDC060220 | reverse complement strand
GCCTCGGTCTGCACGCCGCCCCGATCGACCTGTCCACCACTTACCCCTCGTACGACACCCGGGGCGAGGCCGCGCGCATCGACGCCTTCGCCGCCGAGGGCGCCCTGGACGACGGCCCGCCCGTGTACGCCCGCCTGGCGAACCCCACCGTCGCGCCCGCCATCGCGATCGCCCCCGTCGGCCCGAGGCCGAGCATCAGCGCCACGATCACACCGGGAGTCGCGTTGAGCACCAGGTCGAGCAGACCGGCGGGCCACGATTTACGCATGCCGGTGACCAATTCACCGGCGGTGTATTCCAAACCGAGCAGCAACAGCAGCAGCACGACGCCGATCTCGCTGGCGATGTGGATGAAGTCCTCCACCTCGTGCAACTCGATCAGACCGCCCGTACCGAAGACCAACCCCCCGAGCAGGTAGAGCGGGATGGGCGAGAGGCCGATGCGGGCGGCGATCCGCCCGAGCACCCCCAACCCGAAGAACACAGCCCCCAGCTGGATCAATGCCAGCGCGGTTCCACTGATCTCCACCGGCTCAGCCGTCGGTCAGGATCGAAGCGGCGGCGTCGAGTCCGGCATTGGTGCCGACCACGACGACCATATCGCCGCCCGCGAACACGAACTCCGGTCCCGGCGATGCCAGGACCTGGCCCGCGCGCAGAACCGCCACGATCGAGGCGCGGGTCCTGGTCCGCAACTCGGTGTCGCCCAACCGTCGTGACGCATAGGGCGAACTCGGCGGTACCAGCATCGACCGCGTGCTCACTCCATCGAGTTCGCGATGTTCCTCGCGCAGTTGCGCGACCAACTGCGGTGCGCCGAGCAGACTCGCCAGCGTGCGGGCTTCGACGGCGGACAGTGGAATCTGGACCGTGGAATCCGGGTCGCCGACCTTCGTGAAAATCAGATCGGTACCACCATCGCGGTGGTCGACGATGCCGATCCTGCGGTCCACCTTCGACAGTGAAAACTCTTTGCGGACACCGATTCCCGGCAGGGATGTCACTTCTACATTCATGGGATCACCTAACCTCAGCTAGGGATACCTTACCTTCCCTTTACTATCCGCATGGATTGTCAGCCGGCGTCGAGGAGCCGTCCTGCCGCGTCCAGACCCTCGTCGGTGCCGACCACAACGACAAGATCACCGGGGATGAAAGTGAAATCTGTTCCCGGCGAAGGAGTCACCTCACCCGCGCGCACCACCGCCACGACCGAGGCCTTGGTGCGCGTGCGCATCTCGGTGTCGCGCAACGGCCTACCGTCGAACGGGCTGCCGCGATCGATCGCGAACTGCCTGGTCGACAGCTCGCCCGCACTGTGGGTCTCGCGTGTCTTCTGCACCACCTGCGGTGCGCCGAGCAGGCCGGCCAGCACACCGATCTCGGTGTCGGACAGGGGAATCGAGGTGGTCGAGTCGTAGTCGCCCGCTCGCGAGACGACCAGGTCGACGGAGCCGTCGCGATGTTCGATCACGCCGATCCGGCGGCGCGCCTCCGCCAGCGGAAAGTCCTTGCACACGCCGATTCCCGGTAAAGGCGTCACATCGATGTTCACGCCCTCACAGTACGACCAGATGGGAATAACACCAGCCCCTACCCTGCGCACCGGGCATACCAGGCGAAACAGCTCGCGGCCCTCGGGCTGTTCGCCTCGTTGACGATGGCGGTGACGACACAGTCGAGATCATCGGACTCGACGCCGCCGCCGACGCCGGGCACGAGCGCCTGTCCGGCTTCGGCGGCGAGGAGCCACCAGCACCGCCGCAACCGAGGCCGACCATGGCGATCCCGTGGCGAGCAACCGCGGTGGCTTGCGTATTCGGGCAAAGTTGTGTGTTGTTGAACAGTGACCAACTCTTCCGGAGACGCGTATCCACTCACGGACACGATGACCACCACGACGGCGGTACACGACGGCGTCACGGTGCTGACGGTGACCGGCGAGGTCGACCTGGCGACCGCACCCGCGCTCGATGCCACCATCGAGGCCATCCTGGCCGAGAAACCGGCGGCGCTGGTGATCGACCTGACCGCGGTCGGGTTCCTGGCGTCGGCGGGCATGGCGACGCTGGTCGCCGCACATCAGCGGGCAGGCGAGACCACCGCGATCGCGGTCGTGGCCGACGGACCCGCCACCAGTCGTCAGCTGAAGATGACGAGCCTGGACCAGGTGTTCGCCATGCACACCACCCTGGACGCCGCCTTGGCGTCGTTCACGTCCTGACACAACACAACGCGCCGCCGCCCGGGAATCCTCCGGACGACGGCGCGTTTGTCGTCGGTGGGGTCAGCAGAGCGAGCGCAGCTGCTCGATCAGCTTCACGCGACCGGCCGCGTTCTCGGCGATCGGCGTGACGTTGAGCGTGGTGACGCCCGCCTCGGCCATCGCGGCGATGCGCTCCTTCACGAAGCTCTCCGGGCCGATCAGCGACACGTCGCGCACCAGCTCGTCGGGCACGGCCTGGGTCGCGGCCTGCTTGTCGCCCGCCAGGTACAGCTCCTGGATGCGGTCGGCGGCCTCGCCGTAGCCGTACTTGGTGGCGAGGGTGTGATAGAAGTTCTTGCCCTTGGCACCCATGCCGCCGATGTAGAGCGCCAGGTGCGGCTTCACGAACTCGAGCAGCGGGGTGACGTTCTCACCGATCGCCAGTGCCGGACCGGCGAAGATGTCGAGCTCGCCCAGCGCGGGATCGCGCTTTGCCTTGCCCGCGGCGAGCGCGTCGCCCCACACGTCCTTCGCCTTCTCCGGCAGGAAGAAGATCGGCTGCCAGCCGTTGGCGACCTCGGCGGCCAGCTCCACGTTCTTCGGGCCGAGCGCGGCCAGCAGCACCGGGATGTCCGCGCGCACCGGGTGATTGATCAGCTTGAGCTCTTTGCCGAGGCCGGTGCCACGCTCGGCGGGCAGCGGGATCTGGTAGTACTTGCCCTGGTAGTTGAGCTTCTCGCGGCGCCACACCGTGCGGCAGATTTCGAGGAGTTCGCGGGTGCGCCCGATCGGGGCGTCGTAGGGGACGCCGTGGAAGCCCTCGATGACCTGTGGGCCCGACGCGCCGATGCCGAGGATGAAACGGCCGTCGGAGACGTAGTCCAGGCCCGCCGCGGTCATCGCGGTGAGGCTGGGGGTCCGGGTGTAGAGCTGCAGGATGCCCGAGGCCAGCTGCACCCGCTCGGTGCGGGCGGCCAGGAAGCCCAGCGCGCTCACCGCGTCGAACGAGTACGCCTCCGGCACGAAGACGATGTCGAGGCCGGCGCGTTCCAGGTCGGCGACCTCGGCCGCCGTCTCCTTGAAACCGTCCGTGTAGTTGATGCTCAATCCGATCCGCATGCACCCAACATAGCCCCGGACAACACGCGCACCCCGACCGGTCGGTCTGTCGGCACAGGTGCTGGTCGAGCGGGGTGCGTGGGCGGGCACGCGGTAGCGTTGAGGGGAAGATTCCACGCAATTCTCGCCGCATCGAAAGGCCACCCCGTCGTGTCGCAGCCCACCGTGTCGCCGCAGCAGATCGCCCCCACCTTCGGTTCGGTGACCTTGGAGCACTACCTGTCGGAGCTGGCCGCGAAGGTGCCCGCCCCCGGCGGCGGGGCCGTCGCCGCGCTGCACGCCGCGCAGGCCGCCGCGCTGGTGGCGATGGTGGCGCGCTACACCACCCGCGCCAAGGACGCGCAGAACCGGCCGGTGATCGACCAGATCATCGTGGCCGCCGACGCCGCGCTGGCCAGGTCGCTCGCGCTCGCCGACGCCGACGCGGCCGCGTTCACCGCCGTCGGCGCGGCCTACAAGCTGCCCAAGGACACCGACGCCGAGATCACCGCCCGCACCGCGGCGATCAACGCGGCACTCGTCGAAGCCGCGCGGGTGCCCGCCGCCGTGGTCGACGAGGCCGACGAAATCCTCTCGCTGGCCGCCGAACTGCTGCCGATCGGCAATCCGAACGTGGTCACCGATATCGGCGCCGCCGCCGACGCCGCCCGCGCCGCGGCGATGAGTTCGCAGCTCAATATCGAGATCAACGTCGGCTCGCTGCCCGCCGACCTCGGCGACCCGTTCGCCGCCGCGCTGTTGCGCGTCGATACCATCGCGGCCCGCGCCGACGCCCTGCACGGCGACGTGCTGCACGCGGTCCGCGGCTGAGTCAGCGGTCCGCGGTGAGCACGATCTTGCCGCGGACCCGACCGGATTCGCTGCGCCGATGCGCGGCGGCGAGTTCGGTGATCGGCAGGATCTGCGCGATGTCGACGGTCAGCTCCCCGCGGTCGACCGTCGCCGCGAGCTCGTCGAGCACGGCCGTCGTCGGATCGACATAGAGTCGGCGCACGCGCGAATCCGGGTGTGTCGCAGGACCTTCGGCGGCCACCACCTGCCCGGTGCCGCTCAGGACGGTCAATGATCGATCCGTGTAGTCGCCGCCGATCAGGTCCACCACCAGGTCGACCTCGCGCACCGCGGTGGTGAAATCGGTGGTCCGGTAGTCGATCGGTTCGGTGACGCCCAGTTCGCGGAGATAGGCGTGATTGCCGGTCCGCGCGGTGGCGGCGATCGTCGCACCGCATCGCGCGGCGATCTGCACCGCCAGATGCCCGACGCCACCGGCCGCCGCATGCACCAGCACCCGCTCGCCCGGCCGTACCGAGGACAGTGCCTGCCAGGCGGTGACCCCGGCCACCGGCAGTGCGGCCGCGTGCACCGGGTCGATCGAGGCGGGTACGCGGGCAAGTCGATTCTCCTGCGCCACTACGTATTCCGCGTTGGCGCCGCCGAACACCATGCCGTATACCGCGTCTCCCGGCGCGAAGCGTGTCGCCTCGTCACCCACCGCGGCGACGATCCCGGACACATCGAGCCCGAGCACCAGCGGCGGCTCCCCCAACCGCCGGATCACACCGCTGCGCACCTTCCAGTCCGCGGCGTTGACGCTGGTCGCCACGACGCGCACCAGCACCTCCCCCGGACCCGGTGTCGGCCGCGGCACCTCTGCCCTTTCGAAGATGTCCGGACCGCCGAAAGATCTCTGCACCATCTGCCACATACCGCCAGTCTGCGCCGAGTGGTGTCCCAGCGGTAGTAGGCACCTTTCCGATACCGTGGTACCCCGTGGATACCGTCAAGGGCGATCAGAGTTCGGTAGAGGCGTTCCTGCGGGACTGCCCCGCGCGGCAACTGCTGTCGGTACTCGCCGACAAATGGGTCCTGCTGGTCCTCGGCAGTCTGCGCGAGGCGGGCGGGCCGGTGCGTTTCAACGCCCTGCGCAGGCGCCTGGACGGCATCACCCAGAAGGTGCTCACCCGAACGCTGCGCGACCTGGAACGCGACGGCCTGGTCCGGCGCGAGGTATTCCCCACGATGCCGCCCCGGGTGGAGTACAGCATCACCGCGCTCGGGGCGGATCTGGGGCGGATCAGCCAGGCGATGGGCGCCTGGGTGGTCGAACACCACGCGGAGATCACCGCCGCCAGAGCCGAATTCGATGCCGCGCGCACCGCCGAACCGGCCCCGGTGCCGCAACCGGGGCGCCCGCTGTCACCGGTCTCGAAGTGAGAACGGTTTATCGGGGCCCCGACCTGCGCGAACGCAAGACGACACACCGTTGACCCCGTCGGCCGTTACCACTTCGATAGGTCGAGTTGATCATGGCGGCCTAGACTTGGAATCCGCCTACGAGTGAGTGAAGGGGTGGCGTTTATGAGGAGCGCATTTCGTGTCCTGTTCGTCGCGATCATGGCGGCAATACTGGCCGCAGCCTGGTCGGGAGCCGCGTCCGCGGACCTGATCGGAGGCCAGCGCACCCAATACGGCGGTGGCACTTACGCCGAGGCCAACCTGTCGACGCACACCTTCACTGTCAGCCAGGGTGGACAGGTAGTGCGGGTGATGCCCGCGTCGATGGGCAAGCCCGGATTCGAGACTCCCACCGGCACCTTCAGCGTGCTGGAGAAGGATCGGTCGGTGGTGTTCGACTCGCGCACCATCGGCATCCCGCTCGACGACCCCGAGGGCTACATCATCGACGGTGAATACGCCGTGCGCCTCACCTGGGGTGGCGTGATGGTGCACTCGGCTCCGTGGTCGGTCGACTCGCAGGGCAACGCCAACGTGAGCCACGGCTGCATCAACCTCGCACCCGACGACGCCGCCTGGTACTACGAGAATGTCGGCATCGGCGATGAGGTCTATATCCACTGGTAAACATTTTCCCTCGTGGCATTCGGCGAACGCGCCGTCAGGGCAGTATCGTGCCCGTAACGAAATCGTTGCGGGACATACCCTGACGGCGACGAGCCTGATGAAGGTGGGGCGATGGATCGACCGGAAGCGCACAGACCGATCGGGGCTCGACAGCACGACCCGGGATCGGCCGGTGCTCCGCTCGCGGCTGTCACCCCGATTCGACGGTCCCGCGACCTGAGCGCGCCACGGCCCCGCCGGGCGAGCGATCAGCCCGCCGGCGGCGCCCGCCACCGGATCGAAGGCGGACCGACGACACCGGCCGGTATTCCGGTCATCTCGGCGGCCCGGCTTCGCGACGCCGAACACGACGAGGTCGTTCCCGTCGTTCCGGCGGACGCCACCGTCACCGATCGGCTGCCCGTGGTCGGCGGGAAATTCGATCCCGGTGCGCGCCACCGCCTCCCGGACACCGCGTTCTCGATCGACGACAACGGCCCCGACACCGATCAACTGCCGATCGTCACCGCTTCCGGCCCCGCGTGGGCGGCCCTCGAACATCCGAGGCCCGGCTACGACGCCGCGGCGACCTGGCATTCGCGTCCCACACCCGAGTACCCCGGTGCGGACACCTTCCCACCGCGCCCGGCGGCCGTGCCGACCAGCGGCGCGGACACGTTCCCACGGCGCCTCGCGCCCGAGGACCGTGCGGATACCTTCCCACCACGCCCCGCACCCGAGAACCGTGCGGACACCTTCCCACCACGCCCGGCACCCGATTACCGCGGACCGGACAGCTTCCCACCACGCCCCGCACCGGACTACCGCGGACCGGACAGCTTCCCACCACGCCCCGCACCCGATTACCCGGACACGGACGCCTTTTCGCCACTCGCCGCTCCCGGCTCCGACGGTGCCGACAGCGAGCCTTCGCGTCCCGCTCCCGACTACAACGGTGATGACGAAGTCTTCGCGCGGATGATCGATCGTTCCAAGCGACGGCGTGTTCCCCGCTGGGTCGCACCACTGGTCGCGTCGGTGGCAGGCGCCGTGCTGCTCGGCGGCACCTACGTCCAACTACGCGGGCCCGCACCGGCATCCACGGCGGCCAGTACCCCACTCGCACCGAGTTCGGTGAGCCCGGTGACGGCCGAGTGCCCCACCGAACAGATCGGCGCCATGGTGCGGGGCAACGGCGCGGGCGGCACCGAGTCCGGCATCGCGGCGATCATGGCCTTCCAGTACGCGTACTACGTCGCGCGCTCCGGCGACCAGGCCCGGACCCTCGTGGCATCGGACGCGGTCGCACCCCCGGCGGCCGCCATCCAGGCCGGGATCGACTCCACTCCGGTGGGGACCACGCACTGCGTGGAGATCACACCGGGCGCCTACGCCGGGCAGTTCCTGGTCAAGATCACCGCGTTCCGACCGGATTCGGCGCCGAGCACCTACACCCCGCAGCTCGTGGGAACCGCGGAGGTCGGCAACAAGACGCTGATCACTTCGTTCGGAGCCGCACCCCGCTAGACCCCGAACACGGATCGTTGTGCACCACCGCGGCCCCGGTAGTGCTCCCCGCTGACCAGCAGACGACCGCCGGTCTACCGCCATGCCGGTGGCCGGGCTCGGTGCGATGCTGCATCGAGACCGACGGCAGCTGCGTCGTCAGCAGGCGGTAGATCCCGCGACCGGCTGGCGAAAGGTGTTCAGGCGCGGGATTTTTCGGCCGCCACGACCACATGGCGCATGAGCAGCGCGGTGGTCACCGGGCCGACGCCGCCGGGGACGGGGCTCAGCGCCGCCGCCTTGCCGATGACCGACGCCGCGTCGACGTCGCCGACGATTCCGCCGTCGGCGGACTCGTTGGTGCCCACGTCGATCACCACGGCGCCGTCACCGATGTGCTTGCCGGTGACCAGGCCGATCCGGCCCGCCGCGGCGACCACGATATCGGCGGGGGTGGTCACCGCGGCCAGGTCGGCGGTGCGTGAATGCGCGACGGTGACGGTCGCGTTCTCGGCGAGCAGCAGCTGAGCGAGGGGCTTTCCGACGATGTTGGAGCGGCCGACCACGGTGACCAGACGTCCCTGCAGCGCGATCCCGTGATGCTTCAGCAGCTCGACGACGGCTTCGGAGGTGGCGGGGACGAAACCGTCGAGGCCGGAAGCGAGCAGGCCGAGCGAGAGTGGGCTGACCCCGTCGACGTCCTTGGTCGCGGCGATCGCCGAACTCACGTCGTCGAGGTTCACGCCCGCGGGCAGCGGGGTCTGCAGCATGATCGCGTCGGTCGCCGGGTCGGCGCTGCGCGCGCTCAGCTCGGCGCGGATCGTCTCGGCGCTCGCGTCGGCGCCGAGATCGATGCGCTCGCAGGCTATTCCGAGTCGTTCGGCCGCCTTGCGCAGGGAGTTCACGTACCAGGCGCTGGCCGGGTCGTCGTTGGCGACGATCAGCGCCAGCGTCGGCGCGGTGCCCGCGGCGGTGAGCGCGGCCGCGCGCTCCTTCGAGTCGGCGTTGATGGCGGCGGCGAGTTCCTTGCCGGTCAGCGAAGCGGTATCCACGGTGTGACACCTTATCCGCCGCCGGACCGACGACGTGGCGCCGGGCCGCGACGCGCGCAAGCTGGTCGAGGTCCACCGCGGTCCGGACGGGCGGTCGTAGGGTGTCGGCAGCTCTGCTCTGCCAGCACGTACCGAACCGTTCGCGGGAAGGGTTGCGACTGTCGTGAAGATCTCGAAACACTGGAAACACCTGGCCGCCGCTGTCCTGGCGACCGCCGCGCTGACCGGCACCGCGGTCGGTCCGGCCGCCGCGGAAGCCGATGTGGCCGCGCTCTACAACTCAGCACAGCGCCACTTCACCGACGGTGACGACGCCGCGGGACGCGCCGACCTGCGTGCCCTGATCGCCGCCGACCCCCATGACGCCGACGCGCTCGCGCTGCAGGCGATCTGGTCGCACTACGCGGGTGACGGGGCCGCGGTCGGTGACGCCCTGGCCCGGCTCGGCGGCATCGACGCGGGCATGGCGGCGGGCACCAATCGCGTGCTGCACGCGGTGACCGCGGCGGCCGCCACCCTGCCCAACCCGCTGCCGGCGCTCGTCGGTCCACAGACCGGCATCGTGGTTCTCGGCTACGGGCTGCTGCCCGACGGCGCGTTGCGCCCGGAGCTGGAGAACCGGCTCACCGCGGCGTGGTTGCAGGCGATCGCCGCACCGTTCTCACCGGTGATCGTGACCGGCGGCAATCCGCAGAACGGCATCTCCGAGGCCGAGGCGATGCGGCGCTGGCTGGTGGCGCGCGGGCTGCCGGGCGATCGGATCCATGTGGAGGATCGGGCCGGGTCGACCGTGCAGAACGCGCTGTTCAGCACGCGACTGCTGCGTGATCTCGGCGCGACCAGCGCGGTGGTGGTGACCTCGCCGAATCACATTCGGCGCGCGGTCGCCGACTTCATCGTCGCGGGCACGACCGTGGTCGGCGCGACGACCTCGCTCGAACAGCTGGTTTCCCAGTTGCCCCCGCCCGCGCGCAACGCCCAGCGCGGGATCTATCTCGACGCGACGCGCACCTTCGAACTGGACACCGAGCGCTGATTCGTCGCACCGCCACCGGCGGTGAAAATTCGGTTGCCCGGTCAGGAACAATCGGCGCATGAGTGGTTCCGGTTTTCCCGAGGTGGTCGTCGAGTTGCGGCGCGCGGGATGTGTATTCGCCGAGGACGAGGCCGCGCTGCTGATCGAGGCGGCCGACGGCGATCCTGGACGCCTCGATGCGTTGGTCGGACAGCGGGTCTCGGGGACCCCGCTCGAATATCTGCTCGGCTGGGTGGAATTCCGGGGGCAGCGGGTGGGGGTGCGTCCTGGCGTTTTCGTACCGCGTCAGCGCACGGCGTTCCTGGTGGAACAGGCGGTCGCCGGCGTCGCGCCGGACACGACGCGAGCCTGCGTGGTCGACCTGTGTTGTGGCTGTGGAGCTCTGGGGCTGAGCGCGGCGACCGAGCTCACCGCACGTGGATGCGACGTCGAACTCGTCGCCGCTGATATCGACCCCGTCGCCGTCGCCTGCGCGCGCGAGAATCTCGCGCCGATCAGCGCGCCGGTGTTCGGCGGTGATCTGTTCGACGCGCTGCCGGTCGACCTGCGCGGGCGCATCGACATCCTGCTCGCGAACACACCGTACGTGCCGAGTGCCCGAGTCGCGGACCTGCCACCGGAGGCACGCGAGCACGAGCCGCTCGCCGCGCTCGACGGTGGAGCGGACGGGCTCGACGTGTTCCGCCGGGTCGCCGAAGGGGCGGCCACCTGGCTGGCGCCGGGCGGCACGGTATTGGTGGAAACCGGGGCGGGGCAGGTCGACACCGCGTGCTCGGTGCTCACCGCGCACGGTCTCGCGCCGCGCGTCGCGGAGTCCGGGGAGCACTACGCCACGGTGGTTCTCGGCACCCGGGATCGCTGATCGCGTGGACACCACGACTGTCGAGACCGATCAGTAGCCCGTCGACGAGGCCGCGCGCACTGCCGACGGACGCGGCGATGCTCCCGTCGACCGATCGCCTGCGCGACCCGTCGACGGGAGCACCCGTCCCGAATGCCTACTTGCGTCCGGTGAACTGATCCATCGAGTGGTACACGCCCACCGCGTTCAGGTAGAAGTCGCGAACCTTGATCGGCAGTAGACCGGTCAGTGCCCGGTTCATCCGCGAGGTCCACGGGAGCACCACCAGGGCGCCGCCCTTCTTCATCTCCGACCACGAGGTGTCGACGACCTCGTGCTGCTCGAGCATCGGCGTGAACAGAATGCCCTTCGCGCCGTCGAACATGCCGGTGTTGATGTAGGTCGGGCAGACCGTGGTGACCTTCACGTGGTCGTGGCCCGCCTGCTCGAGCTCGAGGCGCACCGAATCCGACCAGCCCAGCGCCGCCCACTTCGACCCCGCGTACACGGCCATGCGCGGATTGGCGACCAGACCTGCCGACGACGCGATATTGAGCACGCGCCCCTCGCCGGCACCGGCGACCATGCCGGGCAGGAACTCCAGGGTGACGTACATGGGGGCCAAGGAGTTGATCGCCATCGTCTTGTCGATGTCGGCGCGGTTCTCGGTTTCCCAGAAGTAGGTGTTGCCACGCACGATGCCCGCGTTGTTGACGAGGATGTCGATGCCGCCGACCTCCTTGCGCACCGCCTCGCCCGCCTCACGGATCGAGTCCTGCGACGACACGTCCACCACGTAGTGGTGCACCTTGCCGCCCGCGGCGGTCAGCTGCGCCGCGGTCTCGCGCAGCGCCAACTCGTTGATATCCCACAGCACCACCGCGTCGGCGCCCTCGGCAACGGCCTTCTCGGCGAACAACTTGCCGAGTCCCATGGCGGCACCGGTGATGAGGACCCGCTTGCCTGCGACCGTTTCCAACTTCATTCTCGCTACCTACCCCTGCTCGTGTACTGCTACTTCTGCCGCGTCTACTTCTGACGCAGCGTCTTCATGACTCCGAAAACCACCGTCATCGTCTTGGCCCACATCTGCTCGGACATGCCGGGCAGCGGCGCGATCGGCAGCACTCGCTGGACCGCGATGGTCTGGGTGTCGATGTACTTCAGCAAGCCTTCGGGGCCGTGGCGACGCCCCTGGCCGGAGATACCGAGACCACCCGAGGGCGCGTCGACGCTGCCCCAGGCGGCGCTGAAGCCCTCGTTCACATTCACCGAGCCGGCGTTGATCCGGGCGGCGATCTCCTTGCCGCGGTTCACGTCCCGGCTCCACACGCTGGCGTTGAGGCCGTAGGCGGTGTCGTTGGCCGCCTCGACGGCGGCTTCGTCGGAGTCGACCTTGTACACCGACACGACGGGGCCGAAGGTCTCTTCGCGGTAGACCGTCATGCCGGGCGCCACGTCGGCGAGCACGGTGGGCTCGTAGAAGTACGGGCCGAGATCCGGGCGGGCACGGCCACCGGCGAGCACCTTGGCGCCCTTGGCGACCGCGTCGTCGACGTGCCCGCTGACGGTGTCGAGCTGACGCTGGAAGGTCAGCGAACCCATGTCCCGGCTGTAGTCGAGCTCGCCGCCGAGCGACATGTTCTTGACGTTGCCGACGAATTCCGCGACGAACTGGTCGTACACGGTGGCGTCGACGTAGATGCGCTCCATCGACTCACACAGCTGACCGGCCGACGAGAAGCACGCGCGCACAGCCAGTTTCGCGGCCTTGGAGACATCGGCATCGGCCAGCACGAGCAGCGGGTTCTTGCCGCCGAGCTCGAGCGAGTAGCCGATCAGGCGCTCGCCGGCCTGCTGGGCGATGGTTCGGCCGGTGGCGCTGGAACCGGTGTAGTCGACGTAGTCGGCGCGCGCGATCACCTCGCCACCGATCTCCCGGCCGCGGCCGAGCACCGCCTGCCACAGACCGCGCGGCAGCCCGGCCCGCTCGGCGGCGTCGATGGCCCACAGCGCGGTGAGCGCGGTCTGGTTGTCGGGGCGCGCGATGACCGCGTTGCCCGCGATCAGGGCGGGCAGCGCGTCGGAGGCCGCCAGCGCGAGGGGGTAGTTCCACGGCGAGATGACCGCGACGACGCCCTTGGGCCGGTTGTGCACCTCGACCGAGGTGAGTACCGGCAGCACGCCGCGCGGCTTGCGGTCGGCGAGCAGTTTGGGCGCGACGGTGGCGTAGTAGCGCGCGTTCAGCGCGACGTCGGCGATCTCGTCGAAGGCGTGCGGCCGGGACTTGCCGGTCTCGGTCTGCACGATGTCGAGGATGGTGTCCTGCTCGGCGAGCACGATGTCGTGGAAGCGGCGCACGATCTCGGCACGCTGCTTCACTGCGACCTTGGCCCAGTCGCGCTGCGCGTGCCGGGCGACCGCGAAGGCACGCTCGATATCGGCGACCGAGGACTGCGGCAGGTCGCCGATCTTGTGGCCGGTGGCAGGCGCGAAGACCGCGACCGACGGCGCGCCACCGGCGACGCCGCGCTCGAACAGGGGCTTGACCAGCGCGGCGGGCAGCGCGGTGGGTTCGGCGGTCAGCTCGGGGGCTGTCGTCATTGTCGGCCCTTCTCCTCAACAGATGGATCGCGCGGAACGGGTCGCGCACGTTCAGCTCATTTACTGAACACTAGTGTTAGATTAATGCCAGCGCCCTGGTTCGTGTCAAGCTTTCAGTGTGCGAGGACCGGCTGTGAGGGAGGTGCGATGACCGAGGAAGCGACGACGGTGCGTCGCGGGCGCCCGCCGCAGACCCAGGAGCAGGCCGAGGAAGTCCGCGCCCGGATCATCGAGGCGACCGCCGCGGTGTTCACCCGCAACGGTTCGCGCGGGTTGAGCGTCGCCCAGATCATCGAAGAGGCCGGGCTGGCCAGGCCCACGTTCTACCGCTATTTCGGCAATGCGTCCGAGCCGCTGCACGCGGTGCTCGACGCGTCCAACGACGGCCTCGTCGGCGGCATCCGCGAGGCACTCGCCGGCACCGACGAGCCGGTCCAGCTGGGCATCCGGCTGATCGACGCGTATGTGGACTGGGCGCGCGGGCACGGCCCGATGCTGCGGCCCCTGTTCGCCGAGCTGCACGATCCTGGCTCGGTGGTGTCGGGCTATCGCGAACGCGCCCTCGACGACATTCGCGACCTGGTGCGCAAGACTTTCGGAGAACTCGGGCGGCCGGTCCCCGCACCGCTGGACCTGGACGCGGCGCTGCACGTGTGCGAGTACATCGTCTACCGGCTCACCGCGGGCAGCGAGCCGGGCAGTGATCCCGATCCGGCGCTGGCGTCCGAGGCCAGGGTGACCATGATTCGCGTCCTGCTGGTCACCCTGGGCACCCGCGACGATCTCGCCTACGCGATGGAACTACCCGGCCTGTTCCCTGATCCGTAGCGCTGCGGGGTCCCCGGCCGCGCGTCCCGCGGTGACCAGGGCGAGCGAGAGCAGCGCCGCACCGCACCAGCCGACGAGACCGAGCCGCTCGTCCAGGAACAGCACCGCCAGCAACGTGCCGGTGAGCGGTTCGAGCAGCGCCAGCAGTGCGCCGGTGCCCGCGCCCGCTGCGGTGAGGCCGCGGAAGTAGCGCGTGTACGCGATGGCCGTCGGAAACAGCCCGAGCGCGAGAGCTCCGAGGATGCCGGGCAGATTCGGGTCGATCGCGGTGCTGGTCAGGGCCGCCGGGAGGGCGAGCAGGATCGCGCCCGCGGTGAACCCGGCGCCGGTAGCGGTGACGGGGTCGAGTTCGGGAACCGGAACCGCGGCGATCACCGTGAGCACGGCGAAGGCGGTGGCCGCACCCAGCGCCATGGCCGCGCCCCACAGCGCCCTCGACCCGTCCGCACCGGGTGCGCCGACCAGCAGCACGAGGCCGGTGAGGGCGAGCGCGATGCCGCAGGCGCGGGTGCGATCGAGAGCTCGCCTGCCGGTGAGGTACTCGGCCAGGGCGACGACGACCGGGGACATCCCGATGGTGATCAGGGTCGCCAGGCTCACCGAGGACAGTGCCACCGCGCCGAAGTAGCAGCCCTGGAACACCGGCGCCAGGACGGCGATCGCGCCGATGCGTCGCCATGCCGGCGCACCACGCGGGATCGCCCGGCGGGTGAGCACGCAGAGTCCCACCAGCAGCAGCCCGCCGACGGCAAGGCGCACGGTGGCGACCGCGATCGGGGACAGACCGGTCGATCGCTGGACGAGGGTGCCGAGCAGGCCGCCGGTCCCCCAGAGGATTCCGGCGACGACGAGATCAGCTGTGCCCGTGCGGGCGGACAGCGAAACAGACATGGATGTGCGCTCCTGCGACAGAAGGTGAGGGGGTCGCGAGAAGCGAGGTGCTGGAGTGAGTGAGCAGGCTCGACGGGTCGGCCTGGCGAAACCACGGGCGGCCGGTTCGGCCGGTGCGCGCTACTGACGAGCGCGGCGGGGCACCTCGCTCAGGAGGCGGGCGGCGGGGTGGAACGGAAGCACTCGTGCACGTCGCGAGTGTACTCCACACAGAATCTCCACATTTGGCGTCGCAACCCTCCACACCCGCTCGCTAGGGTCGCACCATGGACAACAGTGGGGGCGGGACAGGACAGGCGGCACGCCGGATCCTGGTGGTCGACGACGAGGTGACGATCGCCGAGTCCGTGGCCGCGCGGTTGCGGGCCGAAGGGTTCACCGTCGACCTGGCACACGACGGGCCCGCCGCGGTGGCGGCGGCGCTGGCGGGGGAACCCGATCTGGTGGTTCTCGACGTGATGCTGCCGGGGTTCGACGGGCTGGAGGTGTGCCGCCGGATCCAGGCCGAGCGCCACGTGCCCGTCCTCATGCTCACCGCGCGCACCGACGAGACCGACCAGCTCATCGGGCTCGGCGTCGGCGCCGACGACTATCTCACCAAGCCGTTCTCGATGCGGGTGCTCGCCGCCCGGGTGCACGCCCTGTTGCGGCGGGTGGATCGGGCCGCCGAGCGCGGCGACACCAGCATCGTCGTCGGCGATCTGCGGATAGACCTCGCCGAACGGCGGGTGTGGCGCGGCGACACCGAAGCACGGCTCACCCCCTTGGAATTCGACCTGCTGACCCGGCTCGCGCAACGTCCGAGGGCGGTGCTGGCCAGGGAACGACTACTCGAGGACATCTGGGACTGGTCCGACGCGGCGGGGACGCGCGCGGTGGATTCGCACGTGAAAGCGTTGCGGCGCAAGCTCGGTGCCGATCTCATCCGCACCGTGCACGGTGTCGGATACGCCCTGGACGCGCGATGATCACCGCCGACCGCGCCACGAAATTGATGGACCGGATCGCCGACGTGCTGCCGCGGCCGCTGGACCGGCTGCGGTCGATCAAGCTCAAGCTGGCCGTGTTGATGTTGTGCTCGGGCGGTGTCGCGTTCGGGTACTTCCGGCTGAAGATCGGCTGGCTGCCGCCGCGTACCACGGTGGCCGCGATCGGGATCGCGCTGCTCACCTCGCAGTTCCTCGCCCACGGGATTACCCGGCCGCTGCGCGAGATGACCGCAGCCGCGCGGCGCATGACCCAGGGCGACTACAGCTTTCGCGTGCGGGCCTCTTCGCGTGACGAAGTGGGGCAGCTCGCGACCGCCTTCAACCAGATGGCCGCCGACCTGGCCGCCGCCGACCGGCAACGGCGCGACCTCATCGCCAATGTGTCCCATGAGCTGCGCACGCCGGTGACCGCGCTGCACGCCGTGCTGGAGAATATGGTCGACGGGGTGAGCGAACCCGACCCGGCGACGCTGCGCACCGCCCTGGCCCAGACCGAACGCCTCGGCCTGCTCGTCTCGGAACTGCTCGACCTGTCCAGCATCGAGGCGGGCGCGTTCACGCTGGATCGCGAAAACCTGCCGCTGGCACCACTCTTGGCGGAGGTGATCGCCGAAGCCGAGGTGATGACCGCCGCGCTCGGTCGTGGTGTCCGGTTCACCACCGCGATCGAACCCGGCTGCGCCACCGTGTTCGCCGACCGGGCCCGTCTGCACCAGGTGCTGTTCAACCTGCTCGACAATGCCGCCCGCCACGGCCCGTCCGGCGGCGAGGTCCGGGTCTGGGCGTCGAGCCACCCCGAGGGGACCGTCCTCGAGATCCAGGACGACGGCCCCGGCATCCCGCAAGCCGAGCGCGCCACCGTCTTCGACCGTTTCACCCGTGGCGGGCGCACCGACGGCGGCGGCACCGGCCTCGGCCTGGCCATCGCCCGCTGGGTGATCGACCTGCACGGCGGCACCATCGCCGTCGCCGACCCCGGCTCCCGCATCCGCGTCGTCCTCCCCACGGGCTGACCTCTACGTCGAAACCACCTACCCGGCACTTCGGTGCCGGGACGCATCCGCACACCTCCAGGAGGGGAACCTATGTCCGACAAGCCGATATCCGAGGCACCGACGCCCGATCAGGGCACTGCCGAGAACCAGCACACCGCGACACGAGCCGCCGACACGACCACAACCACAACCACGACCGACCCGACGGGCGAGGCAGTCGCGAGCGGCGTGCCCGACTCCGGCAGCACCGCCGCAGACCCCCAGGTGGGCGGCGATGCGACTGGCGCCGGTACTCAGGCGACAGCTGTGCTCACCAAGACCTCGCCGGACCCGCCCGCGCCGCCCGTCTCGGTCTCGTTCGCGAAATTGCTGGCCGCCCCGCCTGGGACCGCCGACCTACGAACCGCAGCGTGGCCGAGTCTGCCACCGCCCATTCCCCCTGTCCCCCCACGCTGGCAGCGGGTAGCGCGCCCACCCGGTGTCCTCCCGGCCGCGGCACTCGCCGGAATCATCGGCGCCACGGTGATCCCGCTCGACCGTCCCGGCATCGGCTGGCTGATCGCGGGAACCGCCATCGCCGGAGCTCTCTGCGTCGTCGACTATCGCGCCCGGTCCGGCGGTCCGTCATCCGAGCCCACCTCGGATTCCGCACCGACGGCCGAGACATCACCCGCGCCGGCTCCGTCCACGCCGGTGCCGTCTGCGACCGACGAAGTCAGCACGAATGCCGCTGAGCCACTATCACTTTCAGATGCCGATGCACTCGCACCGTCCAACGCCGACGACGTCGTGGCAGCCTCCCGCGCTGTCTCGATCGGCGATCGGGCCTGGTGGGCGGCAGCCGCGATTGTGCTGCTGGGAGTGGGAACGGTGCGGGCGGCGGGCTGGCTGTTCGTGCTGTGTGTGCTCGCGGCGTGTGTCGCCGGGTCGCCGGCGGTGCTGGGACGACGCAGTGTGCGTGGCATCGCGCACGACATGTTCGCGGTGCCGTTGGCGTCGTTCGGGGCGGTGCCGTGGGCGTTCTCGGGGCTGCGGGAGTCGCGGTCGGTGGGGACCTCGAGTGTCCGCCGGTACGGGATCTCGGTGGCCGCGACGGCGGCGTTGCTGGTGGTGTTCGTGCCGCTGCTCGGTGGGGCGGACGCGACCTTCGCCAAGCTGCTGAACGGGCTCGTCCCGACCGTGGACGGCCCGGCGATGTGGCAGTGGATCTTCTTGTTCGCTGTCGTCACGGTAGGCGTGCTCGGAGCGCTGTATGTGCTTGCCGGGCCACCTTCGCGCGCAACGGATTCGGTGCGGCCGCAGCGACTGTGGTCACGCAGTGAGTGGATGCTGCCGGTCGGGGCACTGACCGTGTTGTTCGCGGTATTCGTCGGCGCGCAGTTCGTCGCGCTGTTCGGTGGCGACGATTACGTGCAGCGCACCGCCGGTCTGACCTATGCCGAATACGCTCGCAGCGGTTTCTGGCAATTGTCGGCGGTGAGCATTCTGACGCTGGCCGTGATCCTGGCGATACTGCACTGGTCGGTGCGGGAAACCGCTGCCGACCGCCGGTCGCTGCGCGTCCTGCTGAGCGCGGTGAGCGTGCTGGCGCTGGTGATCGTGTGCTCCGCGCTGGGCCGGATGTGGACCTACCAGCAGGCTTACGGATTCACCGTGCTGCGCCTGCTGGTGACCACCTGCGAGCTGTGGGTCGGCCTCGTCTACGTTCTCGTGCTGGCCGCCATTGCACGACTGCGCTGGAGCTGGGTGCCGCGCGCCGCGATCGGCACGGCGCTGGCCACCCTCATCGCCCTCGCGGTGATCAACCCGGAATATCTTGTCGCCGAACGCAATATCGACCGTTGGCAGACCAGCGGCCGCCTGGACGCGGACTACCTGAGCAGTCTCTCCCCCGACATCCTTCCCGCCCTCGATCCACTGCCCGCACACCTGCGGACACCGATCGAAACCCCCGTTCTCGACGACCTCGACCCCGACCACTGGTGGTCCTGGAACTGGTCTCGCAGCTCAGCCCGCTGACCACCGCAGGCGCGGTCGCTCGTGACGGGCGACCGCGCGTCATCACTCACTACCCCTGTGGCGCAACAGTTCTGGACAGTCCGCTGGCTCGCAGGACCCGGCGGCCGATCGCGGCGCGGATGGCGTCCTCGGTGCCGATGACGCGGACGTGGGAACGCGCCCTGGTGATGGCCGTGTAGAGGAGTTCCCTGGTGAGCAGCGTGGATTCGGGTTCCGGCAGCACGACCGAGACGGTGTCGTATTGACTGCCCTGGCTACGGTGGATGGTCATGGCGAAAACCGTGACGACAGCGGGGAATTGGGTGGGGTGAACCAGGTAGGGCTCGCTGCCGCGCTGGAGCGCGGCGCGCAGCGAGCCGTCGGGGCGGCGGATGATGACGCCGGTGTCACCGTTGTAGATGCGGGCTTCGTGGTCGTTGGCGGTGACCAGCAGCGGCTGGCCGGGGTACCAGACCGATTGCGGCCCTTCGGGTCCCGCGCCGCCTGCCGCGGCCCACTCGGCTGCCATGCGGTCCCAGCGTTCCACACCGAACGGGCCCTGGCGGTGGGCGCAGAGCAGGCGATGCGACTCGAGGGCGGTCAGTGCGCCGATCGCGTCACCCGCCTCGGCGGCGGCCGTGACGGCGAGGGCAGCGGTCGTGACGTCCGCCCGCACCGCGCGAACATCGTCGGGGCCGCACAGCGACACATCGTCGCCTCCCGCACGCAGAATCGCCAGCGCCGCATCGGCATCACCCGCGCGAACCGCGACCGCCAGATCGGCGATGTGGCCGCCGAATCGCCGTCCCCTGGTCAACCGGACGATCCCGCCCTGCAACCGCCGCTGTTCGAGTGCCGTCAGCGAGTGTGCCTGCGTCGCGGGTGGATCGGCCGGCGATCCTTCGGGAGCCCCGGGTACCACATCGCCGTGGAGGCCGAGCACCTCGCGCAGCGCGGGATTGGGCGCGCCGCTCACCGGCCCGGCCACGAGGTCGGCCAGCACGGCGCCCGCGTCGACCGAGGCGAGCTGGTCGGGGTCGCCGACGAGCACGAGGCGAGTATCCGGGCGCAGCGCGGAGAACAGGTGGCTCATCATCGTCAGCGACACCATCGAGGTCTCGTCGACCACCACGACGTCGTAGGGCAGACGGTTGTGCTCGTGGTGGCGGAAGCGGGTGGTGCGGCCGCGCTGCCAGCCCAGCAGGCGGTGCAGGGTCGAGGCGGTGAGCTCGGGCAGGCCGAGGACGGCGGCTTGTTCGCGAACCGCTTCCTGCAGGCGGGCCGCCGCTTTACCCGTGGGGGCCGCGAGCGCGATCCGCAAGGCGGGCAGTTTCGGCGAGGCGGCGCGATGGGCGGTGAGCAGGGCCAGGATCCGGGCGATGGTGTGGGTTTTGCCGGTGCCGGGTCCACCGGCGACGACGGTGGTCCAGTGGGTCGCGGCGAGGGCAGCGGCCAGACGTTGCCGGTCGGGACCCGCGCCGAGCGGGTCGGCGAAGAGCCGATCCAGTTGTGCGCGTACCAGTTCGGTCTCGATGACGGGGTGGTCGGCACTGCGCTCGGTGAGCACTCTTCGCAGGGTCTGCTCCTGCTGGTAGTACCGATCGAGGTAGAGCAGCGCGCCACCCTCGGCATCGGCTTCCACGATCCGCAACGGGCGCAGCGGACCGGACTGCCCACCGCAGATCAGCGGACTGCGACGCAGGGCCGTGAGCACCCGCTCGGTGTCCGGCCACGGCAGGGTCGCGGGATCGATTCCCGTGACGCTGTCACGGGTTTCGTCGGCATCGATGCCGATCTCGCGCATCCGGGCCAACTCGAGACACACCGATCCCGAGCGCACCGCGCGCACGGCCAGCGCCGCCGCGAACAACACGTCCTCGCTGTCCTCGCGCCCCATGCGACCCAACCGCACCGCCACGTGCACGTCCGCCGCCGACAGGACTCCCGCTTCATTGAAGACCCGCAACAGCCCGGTCCCTCGCTGCGCCACCTGGATAGACGTCATGACTGCCCCGCGAGGAGGTCCGACAGCGCGACGACGAGTTCCGCGGACGGGTGCCAATCGAAGACGCCGTGCCCCGGTGGGGTCGCCGCGCCGATCATGCCCCGCACGAACAGGTATCTGGCGCCGCCGAGATGGCGAGCGGGGTCGTAACCGGGCAGCCGCCAGCGCAGATACCGGTGCAGCGCCACGGCATACAGCAGCGCTTGCAGCGGATAGTGCGAGCGGATCATCTCCGCGACCATGTGATCGCGGCGATAGTGCTCGACGGTGAGGTCGCCGGTCCCGAGCCGGTTGGTCTTGTAGTCCACGATCAGATAGCGCAGCTCACCCGTCTCATCGGGCACCCGCAGCACCGCGTCGATACTGCCGGTGAGATAGCCGCGCAGCACCGTATCCGGTAGTGCGGCAACATGATCGGCGTAACCGGCGAGGTCGTCGTCGGCGGGCAGGTGGGTACGCAGCAGCGCGGCTACGGCGTGCATCCCGGCCGAGCGCGGTCCGGGTGAATCACCACCGCCGAGCGGGAGCTCGAATTCCAGTTCGTTGAGCCGGTCACGGGTCGCGATCGCGGCCAGGGACCCGAAATCGGCCGGGGTCCGCAGAACTT
>NZ_JBHWZY010000010.1:0-21540 GCF_042727815.1 Nocardia sp. NPDC060220 | reverse complement strand
TCCAGAATGCGCGGTCGCGGCGCTGCCGGTCGGAGTGTCGCGCCGCTGCTGTCCACCCCCCTCGATACGCGCGAATCTGTTGCGGGGCCGCGGCATTCGGCGGTTGAATTATCCGATGACAGCGGCCGCAGGCGATGCGGGCTCAGCGACAACCGGTGAACCGGCGACAGCTTTCGACCACCTACGGCTGACGCCGTCGGCCACCTACTTCGGCAGCGACGACCCGGACAGCCTGGCCGCGTCACCCACCGAATGGGGCCTGTGGGCGACGATCGAAGGTCGGCAGGTGCTCGTTTGTGGCTGTGCCGACGGGACCTTGCGGTTTCAGTCCACCGATATTCCGGCGGGCAGACTGTCGTCCGGATCCACCACGACCGCGATCAGCCGAAGCGAGTCACGGACAGCGCCCGACGGGCGGTCGATGTACCTGCGGACCGACGGCAGCGGGCCGGCACTGTGGGGCACGCAGACCGAGGTGGACGGCGAGTGGTTGCTCGCGGTCGGGATGGGCAACGGCGAGGTACGCGTCTGGTCGGCACCCGAGTGGCGCGACTTCGCGGCGCCGTCGGTACGGCGGACCTCCGCGGATATCGCGGATTCGTTCTTCGACCCGCTCTGGGTGTTCAGTGACCAACCGGGTGGACCGGCGCGATGGGGCGCGTGGACCACGATCGCCGGGCGACCGACCCTGGCCTGCGGATACGGCAACGGCGCGGTGGTGGTGCGTCAGGTGCCGGGCAAGCGGCCCCCTTCCGGTGCGGACGATCCGACCGCGCCGTACATCGAACGACTGCTGCGCGGTCATCTCGCCGAGGTGCGGTGGGGGGCGTGGAACGCGGGCACCGATCTGCTCGCCACCGGGGACGACGACGGCGTCGTCATCGTCTGGCGAATTCAGCCGAACGCCCCCGAACCATGGGAAGCGGTGGGGCGGGTCGAGGTCGGCAGCGCTGCCACCTGCGGTGCCTGGGTCGCCGAGACCGAAGACGGCAGGCTACTGATGGTCGGCACCGGCCGAGGAGAGGTCGAGGTATACCTGTCCGTCGGGTACGACCAGCTCCAGCGCACGTCGCTTTTCGACAACCACCCGGCGCGGCAACCAGGTGCGGCGAGCTCGCAGGGCGGTCACCTGGGCCCTGCCCGCTGGTTGGCCACGTTCGATGACAGGTTCCCCGCCGACGACTCGAGTTCGCCGGAGGAACCTCGCTATTGGCTCGCGTGCGGCTTCGACGACGGCTTGACCGTCATTACCCGCATCAGCCACTTCACCGTCGGCGCCCGCTCGGAGCCGTCGCCGATGAACCCCGCGAGGTTCGCGGATTCCCACATGGCGGTCCCGGCTTCCTCGGTCGGGCCGAGCACCTGGGGATCGTGGGCGAGAATCAATGGTCTCCCCGTGCTGGCGACGGGCTATGCCGGCGGTGTCATGCAGCTGCAACTCTTCGATCGACGACTCGTGGTCGATCTGACAGCGACCCGTCCCCAGGGCAATTGGGGTATCTGGCAGCTGATCGACGGCAAACCCACCCTCACCACCGGCGACGCCGCCACCGGCACCGTCACCGTCCGGCGACTCGAGGCCGAGCTCGAACACCCGCGCCTGCCGGCCTATCGCACCGACAACACCACCACCGTCGACCAACTCGACCGCACCACCGAGGCCACAGCGCTGGCCGAGCTGCTCACCTCCGCCTCGACCAGCCTGCCGTTGGCTGTCGGCCTCTTCGGTGAGTGGGGTGAGGGCAAGAGTCATTTCCTCGGACTCCTGCACGACCGGGTGCGCGACGCCATGAAGCAGCAGTGGGCGTGTCACCATGTGCGGCAGGTGCGGTTCAATGCCTGGCACTACGCCGAGACCGATCTGTGGTCGAGCCTGGTCACCGAGATGTTCGGGCAGTTGTCTCGCACCGAAGACATCGATCCCGCGACAGCGCAGCGTCAGATGTCGCGGCTGGAGACCGCCCTCGTCGCCGCGCATCACATCGATGAGCGGATCGCCGCCGAGTCCGAGCGGATCGCCGAGCTGGAATCCGAGCCATCCGCCACGCCGCGATGGCAGATGGAACTGCTGGCGTTGCGTGCCGCCTTCTCGAACGCGTTGTGGGAGCGGGCGATACAGCAGCGCGACGCCCTCGACCAGCGGGCCGGCGCCGCCACCGACGAGAAGTGGTGGCAGAACGCCCGCGAAACCGCGGCATTGTGCGGTAAGGGCAACCGCGTCCGCTGGGCACTGACCTTGATCTTGGTGATCGCCGGCGTCGTCGGCCTGTTCTTCCTCTCCGACCTGGCCCGTGGCGCGAGCACCGCGGCAGTGGTGCTCGCCATCGCCTTCCTGCAACGGTTGCACCACATGAGCAAGCGCTACACCGACTCGGTCGCCGAGCTCATGCGCAACGTCGAGGTCGAACGCGCACGCATCGCGAGTAAGCGCGCGACCGCGCTGGCGGTCAGCCGAGCCAACCTCGACGCCTTGCGACGCGAGAAGCACAACCTGACCGCCGCAGGCCAATTGGCAGGTCTGGTCACCGACCGTGCGGCCGAGGGCGGCTATCGGAGCAGCCTCGGTGTGATGACGCGCATCCGTGAGGACTTCGACAAGATGTCGCGGCTGTTGCTCGCAACCGACACCGAATCACTGCGGAACGCACGGGATTCGGTAGGCGACGAGTTTCCGTCGATCGACCGCATCGTCCTCTACATCGACGACCTCGATCGCTGTCCGCCGCAGCGGGTGGTGCAACTGCTCGAGGCCATCCACCTCCTGCTCGCGGTCGAACTGTTCGTCGTTGTCGTGGCCGTCGACCCGCGCTGGATGCTGCGCTCGATCGCCACGCACTACCGCGAAATGCTCATGGGTGGACCGGAATCCGACGGTTTGGTCGTCGACCCCGACGATGACGGTCACTGGTCGTCGACGCCCCCGCAGTACCTGGAGAAGATCTTCCAGGTGGTGTTCACCTTGCCGCCGCTCGCAACGGGCGGCTATCTCTCGATGATGAACACCCTCGTCGGCCGCCGGGCCGAGGCGCCGAGCACGGTTGTGCCGGTCGAACAGTCCACCGCGACAACGACTCCCCCGCCACCGTCGCCGACTCGTCGCCAGGAATCTCTGCCCGCACCGCAACGCACCACCAGCGTTCCCGACCTCGGCCGCCTCGAACTCACCGAGACCATCGCGCCGATGACGATGGGCGACAACGAGATCACATTGCTCGGGCTCCTCGGTCCCCCACTGATCAACACTCCGCGCTCGGTCAAACGGCTGGCCAACAGCTACGGCTTGTTCTCCGCGATCGAACGGCTCCGATCCGACGAGGGCTCCGACGAAGCTCGCCTGCCCGCGCTCGTCCTGCTCGGCGCCCTCGTCGCGTTCCCGCAGTTGGGCCCGGTGCTGCTCACGCATCTGCACACTGCGGCGCCGACCTCGACGTGGACGGAATTCGTCGAAGGGCTCTGCCCGCGATCGTCGACCGAGCACTGGGCCAATGCCGCCGACGCCAGGCTCACGGCGACCGAGGCGCAGGCGTGGCGGCTGCTGTCCGATTCGCTGCGCGATATCACCGCACGCGCCGGGCAGGCCGGGATCGTGTTGCCCGAGAGCATCACGGCGTGGCAGCGGTGGGTGCAGCAGGTCGGCAGGCTGTCGTTCCCGGCGGGCCGGGTGATTTCCGGGCTCAGCCGCCACCGAACCTAAGCGAACGCGTTGCCGTAGAGCGTTCCGGAACGGCGGGCCAATGCGATCAGTTGATCCTTGATGCCGCGCAGACTTTCCGGGTCGTCGGCGGCGATCCGGCCGGTGACCATGGCGCCGATCGCGGCGGCCAGGGTCGCGCAGGCGAACCGCTGGTCCTCGGATTCGGCGCCGAGCATGGTGGAGACCACCTCGACGAATCGATGTTGCAAGTCCATCCGCGCCTCGATGGCCGACGGGCCGACCGCGTAGACCTCCACCAGGAACAGCCGGGCCGAGGCCGGGTCGTCGATCATGTGGTCGAAGTAGGCGGTGAGGATGCGGTCCATTCTGGTGAGCGCGTCGGTGTCGGCGCAGTCGGCGATCACCGTCTGGAGCTTCTCGGCCAGTGCGCTCGACACCCGGTCGAAGGCCGCGTTGAAGCAGTCCTCCTTCGACCGGAACAGCTCGTAGAACGTTTCCCGGGAAACACCGGCGCGCTTGAGCACGGCCGCCACCGGCGTGCCGACATAGCCGCCCACGGTCATCGCTTCCCCCATCGCGACGAGAATGCGCTCACGCTGAGAGGCGATCACTTCCTCACGCGACAGGTGGTGGCGTCCACGCGGAAGTTGTTGCCGCAGGGTCGAATCGCTCATGATTGCCGTTCCATTCTGCGGGGCCGGGCCGGCTGTTCGGTGGTGAAAGGGACGTCCTCGGTGCGGGCGATGTCGATGGCGCGGGCCAGGCGATCGCCCTGCACGCGCTGCACGACCAGTTGGGCCAGCAGCCGGAACGGGCGGACCAACGCTACCCACCAGGGCGAGACCACGGTCTTGCGTCGTCGGGCGATGGCGCGTTCCAGGGCTTCGACGGCGGGACCGACGGGTGAGCTCCCGGTGAGGCTGGTCTCCCCCAGCACGGTGTGCGCGGCGGCCGTGCCGAATCCACGCGCCGTCATGTCGGTATCGATCCCGGCGAAATAGCTGACCCCCACCTTGGCCCCGGTCGACCGGAGTTCCGCGCGCAGCGTGGCGCCGAGCGAGGCAACCGCCGCCGCCGAGGCGCTGTAGGCCCCGCCCAGCGGCAACTGCACGGCGGTGGAGATAGACGACATCATCAGCACATACCCGCCCGGATGCGAAAGATGCGCACCCGCCGCCGACACCGTGTAGGCGACCCCGAGCACGTTCACCGCGAGGGTTTCCTCCAGCACCGACGGATCCCCGCCGATCATCGCCATCTGCTTGGCGACTCCCGCGTTGGCCACCAGCACATCGAGGCCGCCGAGTTCGGCGACCAGTACCTCGACCACCCGCTCGACCTGCCCCCGATCGGCCACATCGCAATACCGCCACGGCACGTCGCCGCATTCGGCGGCCACTTCGGCCAGCAGTTCCGGCTCCAGCCCGAGCAAGGCGACGTGGGCCCCGCGCGCGGCCAGTCTGCGGGCGAGCGCGGCACCGATCCCACGAGCGGCCCCGGTGATCAGGACCCTGCGTCCGGCTACCGACGGACCGGCGAACGATCTCATGACGGCACGCTACCACCGGTAAACACCGGTGTTCACGACGATTTCCCCAGCGCTGTGGCTGCGTGTTCCAGACCACACCCGGTTCACGCTAGGGTGCCACTATTGGCAAGCGGCACAATAAGCCGCCATTCAATACAGGAGGATTTGTCGTGGAGATTTCGGGTTCCGCTGCCATCGTTACGGGAGGCGCGTCCGGTCTCGGTGCCGCCACCGCCAAGCGCCTCGCCGACGCGGGCGCCACTGTGTTCGGGCTGGATGTACCCGCGTCCATCGAGCGCGCGGGCGACAACGTGCCCGCGGGCGTCACCTTGATCGCGGCCGACGTGACCAGCGGTGACGAGGTCGCCGCAGCGATCGCCCAGATCACCGAGGGCCCGGCGCCGCTGCGCATCGTGGTGAACTGTGCCGGTGTCGGCTGGGCGGGTCGCATCCTGTCCAAGAACGGCCCGCACGACCTGGAGCTGTTCCGCACGGTCATCACCGTGAACCTGCTCGGCACGTTCAACGTGATGCGCCTGGCCGCCGACGCCATCGCCAAGACCGAGCCGGTCGACGAGTACGGCCAGCGCGGCGTGGTGATCAACACCGCCTCGGTCGCTGCCTTCGAGGGCCAGGTCGGTCAGATCGCCTACTCCGCGTCCAAGGGCGGCGTCCACGGCATGACCGTGCCCGCCGCGCGCGACCTCGCCCAGTTCGGCATCCGCGTCAACACCATCGCCCCCGGCATCATCGACACTCCGATGCTCGCCGGCGTCACCCCCGAGTACCGCGCGGGCCTCGAAGCCGGCGTCCCGTTCCCGTCGCGTCTCGGCCGTCCGGACGAGTACGCCCAGCTGGTGGAGTACATCGCGTCCCACGACTACCTCAACGGCGAGACCATCCGCATGGATGGCGCGCTGCGCATGGCCCCGCGCTAGTCACGCGGCACACCCACACGGCGCTCTGCCCACCCGGGCAGGGCGCCGTCGGCGTCTCAGGGTGCGGTACCGATGCCGAAGAGAGCGGTGGTGCGCAGCGGGGTGTTCGGGCGGTAGGTGACGGTGAGGTGGGCGATGGCCGCTTCGCTGCGGCGCTGCCATTCCTCCTCGCCCACTTCGTCTCTCACGACAGCCAGCGGCGCGCTGCTGCGGGTCAGGGATTCCCACAGGGTGGTGGCGTCCGGGTAGCAGAGCTCGGCGGTGTGCTGCTCGATCCGCACGTCGAGCAGGCCCGCCGCGCGCATCTCCGCGCCGAACACTCGGGGATTCTGGAGGCTGCGCGAATCCGGTTGCGGGAGTGTGGCTGTCGGGTCCGCCGCGGTCAGTGCGCCGAACAACGCTCGCATGAGGGAGGATTCGGCCGCGGGCGCCCAGGCGGCGACCACCGCGGTGGCGCCGGGGCGCAGGACGCGACACAGCTCGGCGAAGCCCTCGGGCCGGTCGGGGAAGAACATCAGCCCGAACAGGGAGAAGCCCGCGTCGAATCGGTTGTCTTCGTAGGGCAGGGCCTGTCCGTCGCCGACCTGCGCGGTGACCGTGGGGTGGTCGGCGGCCGCCGCGACCAGCTGGTCGATCATCGACGGCGAGAGATCGATGGCCTGCACTCGGGCACCGAGCTCGGCGGCGGCGATGCTCAGCAACCCGGTACCCGCCGCGATGTCGACGATCTCCGATTCCGAGCTGAGAGTGACGTATTCGAGCGCGTGCGCGGCGAAGGGCGCGAGCACGGTCGCACCGGTCTCTGCGTATCCCTCGGCGACGAGGTCCCACGGACGAACATCGGAGGACAACTGTTCTGACATAACAACATTCATACCGGGCGAGAGAAGGTGATCAGGGCGCGGCCGGGGCCGTTGTAGTCCGGGATGGGGCCGGCGACCGCGAAACCGAGGCTGCGGTGGAAGTCGATCGAGGTGTAATTGGCGGGCGAGGTTATCGCGGTGACGACGGTGCGGTTGTCGGAGCGGGCGATGGTGAAGAACGCTTCGTAGAGGGTTCTGCCCAGGCCGGCTTTGCGAGCATCCGGGCGGACGGCGACGAAATGGATGTAGGCCGTGTAGGGGTCGGAGGGTGAGCCGAAACCCACCAGGAAACCGGAGATTCCGTTGTCGTCGGAGGCGATCAGGCTGGTGCGATGGAAGTGGTCGAGGAACATGCGGGGAAGGTTGTGGACGGCCGCTCTTCCCCACCAGTTGTCGACCACGCCGATGATGCTGTCGTAGTCGCCGGGTCTTGCGCGACGAATCTCGTGCCCCACCATCACTCCATGGTGACCCCGATGTGACCAGTCAGCACCAGAATTGCCGGTGAACAAAACTGCCCGCCACCGAAACGGCAGCGGGCAGTTCAGTATTTCCAGATCAGACAGTGCGGGTCAGGCGTTCGGTCAGCAGCTGGGCGAAGCGGGCGGGGTCCTTGAGTTCGCCGCCCTCGGCGAGAACCGCTGTGCCGTAGAGGAGCTCGGCGGTTTCGGCGAGCTCGGGGACCTTGCCTTCGTCCGCGTCGGACTTGCGGGCGTCGTAGGCATCGCGCAGGCCCGTCACCAGGGGGTGGGCCGGGTTGAGCTCGAGGATGCGCTTGGACTCCGGCAGGGCCTGGCCCGAGGCCCGGTACATGCGCTCGAGCATGGGGGTGAAGTCGTAGACGTCACCGACCAGGCAGGCGGGCGAGGTGGTGAGACGGTTGGTGAGGCGGACTTCCTTGGCGACGTCGGTGAGCGTGCCGCCGAGCCAGGTGAGCAGGTCACCGAAGTCCTTGTCCTGCTGTTCGCGCAGGGCTTCGGTTTCCTTCTTCTCGTCCTCGGTTTCCAGGTCGACCTCGCCCTTGGCGATGGACTGGAAGGTCTTGCCCTGGAATTCCGGCACCGAACCGACCCACATCTCGTCGACCGGATCGGTGAGGATCAGCACCTCGCGACCCTTGGCCGTGAAGGCTTCCAGGTGCGGCGAATTCTCCACCTGCGCACGGCTTTCGCCGGTCATGTAGTAGATCGAGTCCTGCCCGTCCTTCATCCGCTCCACGTACTGCGCGAGCGTGGTGAGCTCGGACTCCGAGGCCGTGGAGGCGAAAGACGAGACGGTGAGGAGGGTTTCGCGGTTGTCGGTATCGGAGAGCAAACCCTCCTTGAGGACTCGGCCGAACTGCGCCCAGAACGTCTGGTACTTGGTCTGGTCCTCGGCGCCCTGCATGTCCTTGACCGTGGACAGCACCTTCTTCACCAGGCGCTTGCGGATCATCTGGATCTGGCGGTCCTGCTGCAGGATCTCGCGCGAGACGTTGAGCGAGAGGTCTTGGGCGTCGACGACGCCCTTGACGAAACGCAGGTACTCCGGCATCAGTTCTTCGCAGTTGTCCATGATGAACACGCGACGCACGTAGAGCTGCACACCGCGCTTGTGCTCACGGGTGAACAGGTCGAACGGCGCGATCGACGGAACGAACAGCAGCGCTTGGTATTCGAAGGTGCCTTCGGCCTTCATCGGGATGATCTCGAGCGGCTCGTCCCAGGCGTGGCTGACGTGGTGGTAGAACTCCTTGTACTCCTCGTCGCTCACCTCGCTGCGCGGTCGCGTCCACAACGCCTTCTGCGAGTTGAGGATCTGGTCCTCGACGACGGTCTTCTCGACCTTGTCCTCGCCTTCCCCTTCGGTCACCGTGCGCTCGACCTGCATGCGGATCGGCCAGGCGATGAAGTCGGAGTACTTGCGGACGATCTCGCGCAGCTTCCATTCCTGCGTGTAATCGAAGAGGTGATCGTCTTCGTCGGCGGGCTTGAGCTCGAGGGTCACCGAGGTGCCCTGAGGTGCGTCGGCGACGGTGTCGATGGAGTAGGTGGAGCTGCCCGCGGCGGCTTCCCAGCGGGTGCCTTCGGTCTCGCCCGCCTTGCGGGTGGTGAGGACGACCTTGTCGGCGACCATGAAGGTGGAGTAGAAGCCGATGCCGAACTGGCCGATCAGCTCCTCGGCGGCGGCGTCGGACTTGGCCTCGGTGAGCTTGCGGCGCAGGTCGGCGGTGCCGGATTTGGCGAGGGTGCCGATCAGGTCGATCACTTCGGCGCGGGACATGCCGATGCCGTTGTCGCGGACGGTCAGGACTCGCTTGTCCTGGTCGACCTCCAGCTCGATGTGCAGGTCGGAGGTGTCTGCGCCCAGGTCTTTGTCCTGGTAAGCGGCAAGTTTGAGCTTGTCCAGCGCATCGGAAGCGTTCGAGATCAGCTCCCGCAGGAAGGTGTCTTTGTTGGAGTAGACCGAGTGGATCATCAGCTCGAGGAGCTGGTGGGTTTCGGCCTGGAACTCGAGGGTTTCGACGTGCTGCTCAGTCACGCCCCCGATGTTATTACCGTCCGAAATCGGCCAGTGAGGGAACCTCGGCTACGGCCCGCTTCGACATCCAATCGCGCAGCACCTGGGTGGCGCGGACATCGTCTTCGTTGTAGACGAACAGGCGGGTGCGCTGCGACATGTCGATGTCGTCGTCGTAACCGACGGCCCGGCGGTACCAGCCCATCGACGCCTCGCCGCCCGCTTCCGGATCACGCCAGCCGAACCCGGCGACCGGCGCGATCTTCTTGAGCCCCTTGCCGTTCGGGCAGATGAACTGCTCGGTGACGGCCTGGAACATGTCGACCCATTCCTTGGAGTCGACGAACGCGCGCACTTCCTCGTGGGTAGGTACGCCGGGGCGGCCGGCGAACCGGCGGGCCGATTCGTAGAGCCACTTGTCCTCGGCGGTTCGCGAATAGCAGTAGGCCGCGAAGGTTTTGCCCTGGGCGTGGGCTTCGGCGCGCCGCTCCATCAGCCAGGTCCAGAACTCGCCGAACGAGCGGCCCTCGTCCTCGGTGGGCAGCGGATCCCAGGTGACGAACGGGCGGTAGACGTCGTCGAGCAGGGTGCCCCACAGGTAGGCGCCGTCCTCCTGGTAACTCTCCAGGTCGACGTCGATCTCCACATCGGCGCGACGCACGCTGACCTGCTCGAACCGGCGCACGAGCGGGGCGCCGTCGATCCAGGCGCGTGCGGTGACGACGGTTTCGGCGAACGGTCCGTGCTGCCAGTCGTCGGGATCGTCGCCTTCCCACGCGGCCAGTTCGTCGACCGTTTCGATCCCGTGCAGGCGCAGCACGTCGGCCCGCGAACCCGGCGCCACCAGGCTCACATCCCGCATCTGCGCCAGCGTGGCCTCACAACTCGGCTCGGCTGTGCCTGACTGCTGCGCTCCCGAGGGCCCTGCGTGGTCACGCTCCGCTACCGCCTCCGGGCCCGCCGGTCGCTGCGCGTCGGGCCCGCGCACCCACCACGGGCACTGCCTGCACTCGGGCACCTTCGACGGCTGGGTCGGCAGTTCGCCGCGCACCACCGCGATACGGTCGGCGTAGCGCTGGTCGTAATCGGCCAGCACGTTCGTCAGATCGTGCACCAGGATGCGGTCGCTGACCAGGCCGATCGCGCCGCCGATCAGGGCGGGGCTGGCCATTCCGTAGCGCTGCAACATGCGGTACAGGTGGGCCAGGCGCTGCTGGTCGCGCGGCTGCGGGCGCAGTTTCACGTGCTTGTCGCGGCGGGGCTGCCAGCGGAACAGGTCCGAGGTCAGTGGGTGGAAATCGGCCGGGTCGGGCCTGCGCGGGTCGGTGACCTTGTGGTTGACCACGATGATCGGGATATAGCCGCCACGATCGTCGTCGCGCAGCAGGATCTCGACACCGCCGCGTCGCCCGGTATCGGCTTCCTGGGGCAGCAGCCCGCCCCAGATGCGCGGGGCGCCCGCCTCGATGGCGGCCATCGTCGCCGCGGCCTTGGCGGCGCCACGCAGGTCCGGGTCGATCACCACCCAGTCGGCGGGGGCGGCCGCGACCAGTTCGTCGCGGACCTTGGTGCGATGGGCGGTGGCGGCGTCGCGCCGCTGCTGCACGCCCGGATCCTCGCGCACCTCGGCGAGCACGCCCGGATTCTCGGCATCGAGGCGCAGACGATGCCTGCATCCGATCAGTGAACGCGCGTCCAGGAAGGCGATGCGGAAATCCGCAGCGGAAGCGGGGACCGGGCTACGCACCGGCCCGCCGTCGAAGTCGTCCTCGGCTGCACGCACGCAAGCAGTATGGGCCTTACCCCCGACACAATGCCCAATCGCTACCCTCATCCCACTACGCTACGAAGAACGGCAGGCCGCTTGAAGGCGGTCCTGCCTCATGACTTGGCGAGCATGACGGAGGGCCTGATCCCATGGGGTTGTTCAGCAAGCGGAAGCGGCGGCCGAGCCGACGCGCTGAGGCGAAAGCACTCAAGCACAAAGCCGCGGTGGAGGCGAAGCTGAGCGCCAAGAACGAGCGCAAGGCGGCCAAGGCGGGCGAGCGCGTCACCCGGCGCGCGGCCAAGGCTCAGGCACGCACGGCCGACAAGGTGGCCAAGGCGCAGATCGCGACCCTGCAGGCCGAGGAGAAGGCCGCGCAGAAGGCGGCCGCGAAGGCCGATCGCGAACTGTTCAGCGCGAGCCAGATCCGCAAGTACATCGGCGTGGCCCGGGTACTGATCCCCGTACTCGCCCCGCTGGCCTACCGCGGCGCGACGATGGTGCGCGGGCAGCTCGACGCGCGCAAGGCCCAGCAGCTCGGTATCGGCATGGACCAGCTGAGCGAGTTCAGCGGGCACGGAGCGCGCCTGCAGGCCCGCATCACCAACACCGAGGAAGCCCTCGACAAGATCGCCGCCGACAAGGCAGGCGATGCCGACACCACGAAGTTCGTCGAAGCGGCCCGCTCGCGCATGGCCGATCTGAACGTGGCCGTGCGCACGGCCGAGCAGATGCCTGCCGCTCGTCGCAAGGCCGTGCACGCGTCGATCTCAGCCGAGCTGTCCGTGCTGGAAAACGACGTGCTCGCCCGCCTCGGCGTCCGCTGATCCTGCCGTGACAACGCCGCAGCTCACCTCCCGCTTACGCGGTGGTGGCTGCGGCGTACTCGTGGGCGGGCTGGCGGTGGCCGCCCACGGGATCGGCGGCGGCGGGGTACCGCGGTCGTCGGAAATCGCACTGCTGCTGCTGGTTTCGCTGACCGCCGGAATGTTCGCCCATGGCACCGGGCCACGCGGGCACTCCGCCCGATTCGCGAATGCCGCGACGATGCGCACGGCCGCCGCGTTGATCGGTGGTCAGTGGGCCGGGCACTTCGCGCTGTCGGCGACACTCGACCATCACGGACTACTGCATCTGCCGAGCCTGCCGATGATCGCCGCGCACCTGGTGGCAGCGTGTGCCTGTGCCGCACTGATTCTCGTCGCCGAGCGGCTGTACCTCGTTGCGTCGAGCGTGATTCGGGCCGTACTCGGCAGTCTCTTCGCTGTTGCCCACCCGACCGTTCGCTGGTTCGGCCCGCTCGCCGTCGCGCGCGGGACTCGTCCGAGGGGTGCGCGATGTCCGCGCGCACCGCCGGTGTTCGCCTGATTCGCGACCACCTCTGAATTCTTCGGACGACAAGGCATTCCATGCACAACTTCATCACCCGCGGCACCGGCACCGCCGCTCTCGCGGCGGGCCTGGTCCTCGCTGCCTGCGGTTCGGCGGCCGCGCACGTCACCGTCGACGCTCCGGGCGCCGCCCAGGGCAAGTACACCGTCGCCACCTTCAAGGTGCCGACCGAATCCGATACCGCGTCCACCACAGCGCTGCGCGTCACCGTGCCGAACCTGAAAAGTGTTCGGACCGAGCCGATGCCGGGCTGGACGTCGAAGGTCGAGCGCAACGACAAGGGCGAGACGGTAGCCGTAGCGTGGTCCGCCGATCCGGGTAATCCCGGTGTCGGACCCGGCCAGTTCCAGCGGTTCGTGCTCTCGCTCGGCCCGCTGCCGACCCAGGACACCGTGAACTTCCCGACCCAGCAGACCTACAGCGACGGCAAGGTCGTGGCTTGGAACCAGCTGAGCACCGGCGGCGCCGAGCCCGAGCACCCCGCGCCGGTTATCACGCTGACCGCGAAGGGCGGCGCCGAGGGCGGCGATCACCAGGTCGCCTCCGGCGAATCGACCCAGTCGGAGACCGACGACGTCGCCCGCTGGATGGGTGGCATCGGCCTGGCCCTCGGCCTGTTCGCCGCCGCGCTCGGCCTCGGCCTGGTCGTGCGCTCCCGGCGGTCGTCGTGATGCGCAAGATGCTCGTCGGCCTGCTCGCGGTGCTGTTCGCCTGCGCCTTCGCGGCGGCAGGCACGGCGAGTGCGCATTCCGGCGCGGTGAGCAGCGTTCCCGAGAACGGTTCGACCGTCGAGGCCGGACCGGCGCGGGCCAGCGTCACCTTCAATGAGGAACTGCAGCAGAACTTTCCGTCGCTGACCGTGGTCGGCCCGGATGGCAGGCTGTGGTCGAAGGGCAAGGCGCTGGTCGAAGGCCGCAGTGTGAGTGTGGAACTGGGTGAGCTGGGGCCGGTCGGCGAGTACACGATCGCGTTCCGGGTCACCTCGGCCGACGGTCATCCCGTGAGCGGCACGCGGACTTTCACGCTGAGCAAGGCGGGCACCGGCACGCCGGGCGCGCGTCCGGGTGCGGACACGGCCGACGACGGCGGCGACGGCGGGGTGCCCGTGTGGGTGTTCATCGCCGGTGGCGTGGTGCTGTTCGGCGCCGGCCTCGCGGTGGCGTTGCTCGGCGGCCGGTCCGGCCGCAAGAAGTAGTCGACGATGACGACCGGTCGCCGGGTGCCCGGTGCCGCGCTGCGGCAGTGGCGTGTCCTGGTGCCGGTCGTGGTCGCCGCGCTGCTCGGCGTGGTGCTGGCCTGGATATTGCGCAGCTCCGGCGGGTTCGCGTGGGTGGCCTTCGCGCGCGTGCTCGCCGATGGCGTGGGCGCGGTGGTGCTCGGCCTGGCCGCGCTGCCCCGGCTCAACGACCGGCTGACGGTCACCTGGCGACCACTGGCCGCGCTGGCCGGTATCTGGTTCGCCGCCGAGTTCACCGTGCTGGTGTGTGAGGCCGCCGAGATCGTCGGCGTCGCCGTGACCCAGCTCGACGCGGGCGATTTCATCACCTTCCTCGGCAGGCTCAGCGGCGGCCAGATCGGGATCGCGATCCTGTTCTGCACCGGCGCGATCGCCTGCTACTCGGCGTTGGCCTTCCGCAGACCCGACACCGCGTCGGCGGATCTGGTGCTCGTGTTCGCGGCGGTCGCGCTGTCGCTGCGGCCGATCACCGGGCACATGTCCCAGCAGATGTTCGGCTCGGTACTCGCCGCGGTCCACGCACTCGCCGCCGCCTTGTGGCTCGGCCTGCTGCTCGCGATGGTCCTGGTGCTGCGCACCCGGGGCGAATGGGCCGCGACGCTGCCGCACTACTCGAGGCTCGCCGCGCCCCTGGTCGTTGTCGTCGCGCTCACCGGCCTGATCAACGGCCTGGTCCGCCTCGGCGGCGTCACCTCGCTGCTGACCAGCGGCTACGGACGGATTCTGCTCGCGAAGCTCATCATCCTGGGTGTGCTCGTCGCGCTGGGCTGGTGGTGGCGTCGATCCTGGGTCCCCAAGGCCGGCGACCACCGCGTGACCGCCGAGGTCTCCCTGCGCAACGCGGCGGCCGAGGTACTGGTGATGGCGGTAGCATTCGGCCTGGCAGCGACGCTGGCCGTGACCGGGTAGTCACCTCGATCACGTTCGGTGTCGAGTGCCGTTCGGCGTCGATTCCACCGATTAGAGTGGCCGCTATGACCGAAGTGAGGATCGCCGAAGATTGCGCCGCGCCCGCCGAAGCGGCGTTCGCGTTCATGAACGACTACCGCAATCTGCCGAAGTTCTGGTACGGCATCGAATCCTTCACACCCCTCACCGCGCAGACCGACGGCCTCGGCGCGACGTTCGACGGGAAGATGAAACTCGGCCCCGCGTCGCTGACCTCGCGCGTCGAGGTCGTCGGCTGGGAAGAGGGCCGGTTGATCGCCACCAAGTCGATCAAGGGCATCGAGATCGTCGCCACCTTCAGGTTCATTCCCAAGGGTGAGATCGCGTGCACCGTGGACGCGGACATCGATTTCTCCGTCGGCGGCGGCATCACGGGCAAGATGCTCGGCAAGACGATCGAGCCGTTCGTGAAGATCGCGGTTCAGCACACCACCGACGCGCTCATTCGCGAGATCGAGAAATCACACAGCGAGCAGGTCTGAGAGCCTACGAATGGCGCGGCCGGGCGGGCCTGACACAATCTGATCCATGACCGAATCAGCGAATGTTGTGGCCACCGCCGATCTGGCCGACGAGATCGGCCCCGAGATCCGTAGCTGCGATACGCAGTTCATCCAGTTCGGCGGCCGCGCCGAATTCTCGGGCCGGATCACCACGATCCGCTGCTTCCAGGACAACCTGCTGGTCAAGCAGACGCTGAGCGGGCCGGGCGAGGGCAAGGTGCTCGTCGTCGACGGCGGCGCGAGCGTGCACACCGCGCTGGTGGGCGACATCATCGCCGGCCGTGGCGTGGACAACGGCTGGGCCGGCGTGGTCGTCAACGGCGCCGTGCGCGACTCCGCGATCCTGCGCACGCTCGACATCGGGGTGAAGGCGCTGGGCACCAACCCGCGCAAGAGCACCCAGACCGGCAGCGGCGAGCAGGATGTGCCCGTCGAGTTCGGCGGCATCACCTTCGTGCCGGGCGAGATGCTCTACAGCGACTCCGACGGCGTGGTCGTTCGCGCCGAAGACTGACGGCGACGCGGGTGTTCGAGGGTCAGCCCTCGGACACCCGTACTTTGTTGCCGGCCAGGACGACGATGTCGCCGATCTCGAGTTGCCTGCCGCGGCGTAGCTCCACTTCGTCGTTCACGCGCACCAAGCCCTGCGCGATCACCGTCTTGGCCTCGGAACCCGAATCGATCAGGTTGGCCAGTTTCAGGAATTGCCCGAGCCGGATGACAGCGTCATCGATCGGCACATCAACTGGTTCCGACATGCGCTAATACTTACCCCGTCGCGCGAAACCGGTCACCACCGGCCCCGGCGTTGCGGGTGGTGACGAACACGCCGCAGCCACCGCCACCCGGTTCCGGCTCGATTGGACGCACACTGGATCGGTGACTTCCACGCAGGCCGAGCAGCACCCCATCGTCGAGGACCGCACGCCGGTGCCCCATCGCGCGCACGGCAAGTTGTCCGAGGTACCGCACATCGCCGGATTGGTCCTCGGTGTGTTCGCGGTGCTGCTGTTCTTGTGGAGTGTTTCGCCCAGCCTGCGGATCCTCACGCAGGTGCCGCGGCACTATGTGGACACCTACTATTTCGATGCCCCCGACACGAGCCTCGTGTGGGCGTTGATCGTCGGCTTGCTCGCGGGGGCGACCGCGGCCCGCAAGCGGATCGCCTGGTGGCTGCTGGTCGTGTACCTGCTGCTGTACGCGGTGGCGAACATCCTGGACTTCTTCGCCGACGACGATGTGGACGCGCTGGTCGCCTTCGTCGTGCATGTAGTGGTCATCGCGATACTGGTGGCCGCGCGCAAGGAGTTCTACACCAGGGTTCGGCCCGGCGCGCTGTGGAAGGCGCTGGGTGTACTGGTGTCCGGGCTCGCGCTCGGCTGCCTGCTCGGCTGGGGCCTGGTCGAACTGTTCCCCGGTTCGCTGCCGGCGGGTGTGCAGCGTCCGCTGTGGGCGGTGTATCGCGTCACCGCCGCCGTGCTGGTGAACAACGAGCATTTCGACGGGCATCCGCGAGCCTGGGTGAACTTCCTGCTCGGCCTGTTCGGCGCGATCGCGCTGCTGGCCGCGGTGGTCGTGCTGTTGCGCTCGCAACGCGCCGACAACGCGATGACCGCGCTGGACGAGTCGGCGATCCGCGGCCTGCTCGCGAGCAGCGATGTCGAGGACTCACTCGGCTACTTCGCGACCCGTCGCGACAAGGCGGTGGTGTTCGCGCCGAACGGCAAGGCGGCGATCACCTATCGCGTCGAGTTGGGTGTGTGCCTGGCCAGTGGCGATCCGATCGGCCCGAAACAGGCGTGGCCACAGGCGATTCAGGCGTGGCTCGAGCAGGCCGACCGGTTCGGCTGGCAGCCGGCGGTGATGGGCGCCGGCGAACTCGGCGCCACCGCGTACCGCAAGGCGGGCCTGTCGGCGCTGCGGCTGGGTGACGAGGCGATCCTCGACACCCGCACGTTCTCGCTGGCGGGCCCGGAGATGAAGCAGGTGCGTCAGGCCGCGAACCGGTTGCGCAAGAACGGCCTCGAGGTGCGGATCCGCAGGCACCGCGACATTCCCGCCACCGAGTTCGCCGAAATCGTCGCGCGGGCCGACGCCTGGCGCGATACCGAGACCGAACGCGGCTTCTCGATGGCACTGGGCCGCCTCGGCGACCCACTCGACGGCGACTGCCTGCTGGTCGAAGCGGTGGACCACGACGACCGCGTGCACGGCATGCTCTCGCTGGTCCCGTGGGGGCGCACCGGCGTCTCGCTGGAACTGATGCGCCGCGACCCGCAGAGCCCGAACGGCGTGATGGAGCTGATGATCTCCCAGCTCGCCCTGAACTCCGACCAGTACGGCATCACCAAGGTGTCGCTGAACTTCGCGGTGTTCCGATCGGTGTTCGAAGAAGGCGGCCGGATCGGCGCCGGTCCGATCCTGCGGGCCTGGCGCGGGGTGCTGCTGTTCTTCTCGCGCTGGTGGCAGCTCGAGGCCCTGTACCGGTCGAACGTGAAATATCACCCGCGCTGGGTGCCGCGGTTCTTCCTGTTCGAGGAACGCAGGCAGTTGCCGCGGGTGGCCACGGCGAGCGGGCTGGCCGAAGGGTTCCTGCCGCGCATCGGCAAGGCGCCCGACGCGGGCGTGCACACCGGCACGACGGCGGCGGTCCCCGCGACGGTCACCGGCCTGCACGCCGACGGCAGCGCACCGGACGCACCGGAGGGCGCCGACGCCGAACAGGGTCCACGCAGGCCCGAACAGGTGCGGGTGCGCCTGGACAAACTCGACCGGCTCACGGCTTCGGGCATCGATGCCTATCCGGTCGCCTACCCGCCGACCCACGACATCGCCGAGGCCAGACGCTGCCCCAAGGGCACCACCGTGCGTATCGCGGGCAGGCTCTTGCGGATTCGCGACTACGGCGGCGTGATCTTCGCGCTGGTTCGCGATTGGACCGGCGAGATCCAGCTGGTGATCGATCGCGAACGGGTGGGCGCCGATCGCAGCAACGAGTTCACCGAATTCTTCGACCTGGGCGATCTCATCGAGGTGAGCGGGCAGATCGGCGCCAGCCGCAACGGTGAGCTGTCACTGCTCGCGCAGGACTGGCGGATGAACGGCAAATGCCTGCATCCGCTGCCCGACAAGTGGCGTGGGCTGGCCGATCAGGAAGCCAAGGTCCGGCAACGCTATGTGGACATGGCGATCAACCCCGAGACCCGCGAGGTGATGGCCAAGCGCAGCGCGGTCCTGCACTCACTGCGCGATTCGCTCTATGTCTGGGGCTTTCTCGAGGTGGAGACGCCGATTCTGCAACAGGTGCACGGCGGCGCCAATGCCACTCCGTTCCGCACCCACATCAACGCCTACGACCTCGACCTGTACCTGCGCATCGCCCCCGAGCTCTACCTCAAACGACTGTGCGTCGGTGGCATGGAGAAGGTGTTCGAGATCGGCCGCACCTTCCGCAACGAAGGCGTCGACTTCAGCCACAATCCCGAGTTCACGATCCTGGAAGCCTATGAGGCGCACAGCGATTACCAGCAGATGATGCACCTGTGCCGCAGGCTGATCCAGCACGCGGCGATGGCCGCCAACGGTGCCGAGGTGGCATTGCGGCCCAACGACGACGGCGGCTTCGACACCGTCGACATCTCCGGCGAGTGGCGGGTGAAGACCGTGCACGGCGCGGTCTCCGAGGCGATCGGCGCCGAGGTGACCGCGCGGACCGAGCTGGCCCGGCTGCGCGAGCTGTGCGACGAGGCGGGCGTGGCCTACCAACACGGTTGGGACGCGGGCCAAGTGGTGCTGGAGATGTACGAGCACCTGGTGGAGTCGCAGACCACCTACCCCACCTTCTACCTGGACTTCCCCACCTCGGTCTCCCCGCTCACCCGCTCGCACCGCAGCATCGAGGGGGTGGCCGAGCGCTGGGACCTGGTGGCCTGGGGCGTCGAGTTGGGCACGGCCTACAGCGAACTCACCGACCCGGTGGACCAGCGGCGCAGGCTCACCGAGCAGTCGATGCTGGCCGCCGGTGGCGATCCGGAGGCGATGGAACTCGACGAGGACTTCCTGACCGCGCTCGAACACGCGATGCCGCCCACCGGCGGACTCGGGATGGGCGTCGACCGGGTGGTCATGTTGATCACCGGGCGCAGCATCCGTGAGACGCTGCCGTTCCCGTTGGTGAAACCGCGGTGAAATCGGGTACAGGTGTATACGGATCGCGACGCGTTCGCGATCAACACATGCTCTGTGTGGCGCTTGCGAGGCTTTCGAACCGAAAGCCACAGTGAGACCGTTACTCTCGGAGTTCCGGCACCGGGAGGATGCCGGACCACCAACACATCGGGATGGGATTTCATGTATCTGGACTTGCTGACCACAGCCGCACTCGTCGATCCGCACATGTTCACCAGCAGTTTCGACACCCTGGCGAGCTCGGACGCAGTCAACACCGCGCTGGAACTCGCGGCCAAGAAGAAAAAGAAGAACAGCTCCGGCCTGATCATCGGCGGCATCTGCTGCCTGATCATCGTGGTGCTCATCGTCGGCGGCATCTTCCTGCTCAAGAACAAGAAGAAGGGCGACCAGCCGCCGTACAACGGTGGTCAGCCGCCGTACAACGGCCCGCAGGGTGGTCAGCCGCCTTACGGCCAGCCGCCCTACGGCCAGTCCTGACCTAGCCGGAGGACTCGCGGCGATACCCTCGGTCGATGACGAGGCATCCCCGCGAGTCCGTTTCGGCTGTGGGTGGCCCCGAGCCCTGGTATCCGGCGGATAGGGCAGAGTGTTGACCGTGCAGCTGATACTCGTGCGTCATGCCCAACCCGAACGCGTAGTCGGCGACACCACCGCCGCCGACCCCGGCCTCACCGACATCGGCAAGCTCCAAGCCGACCGCGTCCCCGCCGCGCTCGCAGCCCACGAGATCGCTCGTATCGTCAGCAGCCCCCAGCGCCGCGCCCGCGACACCGCGCTCCCCACCGCGACCGCCCGCGACCTGCCGGTCGACGTCATCGACGACCTCGCCGAGTACGACCGCGACCTGCCCGCCTACATTCCGATCGAAGACGCGAAAACCGAATTCGCCGACGCCTACGCCCGCATCAAGGCGGGCCATCTCCCCGACCAGATCGACGGCCCCGCCTTCACCACGCGAGTCCTCACCGCCGTCGAAACCCTGGTCGCCACCACAGCTCCCGGCGACACCGTCGTAGCCTTCGCCCACGGTGGCGTCATCAACGTCCTCCTGGCCGACATCCTGGCCCTCCCCCGCCCCCTCACCTTCCCGATCGACTACTGCTCGATCACCCGAATCCTCTACTCCCGCACCGGCACCCGCACCGCCGCCACCATCAACGAGAACGCCCACGTCTGGAACTTGCTCCCCAGGTACCTGTCCCGAACCACGCCCTAGATCCACGAAAGAGCCCGGCACCGCCGAAGCGATACCGGGCTCTGCGCGAACGACTCAGGCCGCCTGAGCGATCCAGTTGTGCATCCAGCTGATAGCGGTCTGCCCGCCACCCACCGAGTAACTGCCGTACAGCGTGTGCGCCTGCGAACGGTAGAACTGCTCCAGGTCCTTGGCCCGCTTCTGGTTGGCCGCGTCCGTCAGCTGCGCCCCCAGCGTCGGGATGCCGCCGAACGACATCAGGTCGCTCACGATCGCTCCGGCCTCGAGCTGGTAGCGCCACAGGTTGGCCGGGTTCGCGTCCGAGCTCTGTGCGAGGAAGCCGGCGAACCGCGTCACGAAGTCGTCGGTAGCGGTCGCGCAGTACAGATCGTCGACCGCGCAGATCGTGCGGGTGCGGTCGCTCAGCCAACCGAAGCCACCCGGCCGAGCGCCACCGGCACCGGCGCCCGCGGCATACGGGCCGACCTGGATATCGGTCGGCGAACGACGAGGATCGGAGATGAGGCCGACAGCGGCGACCCGGTCCTGCGGGATCGGGCTGATACCCGTACCGATCTCGGCGGCCAGATCGCCTGCGGCGTCGGCACCCTGGCTGTAGCCGACGATCGCGGCCTTGGTGTTGCCGCAGGAGGCCAGCTTCTCGCTGATCAGCCCGCGGGCGGCGTCGACCGCCTGCTTCTTGGAGTTGCCGTAGACATCGCCCTCCCAGGGGAACGCGGTCGCGGCATAGGTGACGTAGTCGACGTCGGTGTTTCTCGGTAGGCCGTTGGTGACGCCGGCGAGCATGCCGGGGCCGGGGGCCTTC
>NZ_JBHWZY010000009.1:0-21582 GCF_042727815.1 Nocardia sp. NPDC060220 | reverse complement strand
GGGGTCAGAATAGTCAAAAACCAGGGTCAAACGATGACGTTTGCCCTGGTAGATGCTCCCCCATCTGGACTCGAACCAGAAACCTGCCGATCCAAATTCTCTGTGTCCCAACGCTTTTCAAAGCATCCCAAAACAGCCCATTACCTGCGGTTTTGACGTTCGAGGAGTTCCCGCTGGATCCCACTTGGGCCCGTTGATTCCCGTTGAATCCGTGTTGTTTCCGTGTTGTGGGTCGAGTTGGGTCACACCCACTGCGACCCACAACGGGCGGTCACGTTCCAGTTCGCGCACCGACAGAAGTTGGACCCCGGTAGCTACTGGACGCGGGGCGTCCTCGGCCGAACTGGCGTATCAGCGCCACGCGAAAACCCGACGATGACAGGTAGCGTCGAGGCTCCATCGTCTGTGGGCCAACGTACCTCGCTCAACAGCCCGACGATGTTGCTGACGCTGCTGGGCGTCGACCAGGTGTGGTATCCCGATGTTGCCTCGCGTAGGAAGTGGCACAAACGCGTCACCTTGGTCCCGTAGGTGTGATGCTTGTGGAACCAGCCGTCATCGAGCGGGATGGTCGTTGTCAACTGTCCGCGGGCGCCGCTCGGTAGTAAGTCCCGCTGTAGGTCACTGGCCGGGACAACCCAGACCCAGTGACAGAACCAAGGTTGTAGCCGAAGCACTGCCGGTGCTGACATCACGCGGTGATTCAGTCCGCCATACGACCGCGCGTCTGTGCAACAGGCCGAGCAGTGCGGTATCAGGTGGCACGGCTGAATTTCACAGTTGCGTTGGTCGGGCCGTCTTAAAGTGGGCGGCTTGACCAGGAATGTATAGAGAGCTGGGATGCCGAGTGCTACGTACTGGCGCAGTTGCTCAAGGTCGATCGGCGCAGTCCATCGACGTCCCTTGGACGCTGAATCAACTGCCTTGCACTCGAATATCGCCAGATTGTTCGAGGTGAAACCCACAACATGGTCAACCGAACCACGGGACTGCGTCGGCGACCAGATGAGAGCGAATGGATCGTGCCGAACGATCTCCGCCGCAAGCAACGAATCGATCGTCCGTTCCGGTACAAGCCTCTCGCTACACATCATCCATCCTCCTCTGCTGTGGACCATACCGACCGTAGGTGGACTCGGGTAGCGTCTTCCTGCGGTTCGACAGAGGGCCGCGTCAGGTCGTTTGCGGTCCTGTCAACCCCACCCACGACCACCGAATCGCGCCCACCGCTAGATCGCCGCAGCGTTGGACACCAACACCATGGCGGGGCATGTTCCTCGCGTAACGGACGACAGTATGACGCGGGTTCAGCAGGGTGACGTGCGTTCTTCTCCAAGGAGTTTCACTACGCGAAGGCCCGATCGGCGAAAGTGAGTTCAAGTTGCCGACGCGGCGAAGTCGCAGTCTCTCTTACCCGCCGGGTAGGTTCGATATCTCCGCAGCCCATGCCCGAGTTGGGGCGCCGAGCGGCGTTGTCACTCCGGCAGTGAGTGGCGGTCCACGTACCCCCGCGAGTCGTCGGAAGACGGCGCACAGAGCCGATGACGGGTCCCGCCGCAGCGCAATACCTTCTGGCTCGTAACATCTTTGGAAGCCGCGTGTAGGTGGGGCGGTTGTGGATACCTGCGCACACCAGCGCGTAGGGCCGGTCACAGGGGAGCGCCGTTGTACTTGTCGTGCGTGCGTGCTGAAAACTTCCGCATCTTCGGATCGAGCCCAGGAGAACGTAGCGACGAAGACGGCCGCTTGGAGCTAGAGCTCAATCGGGGCACGAACGTCCTGGTCGGAGAGAACGACAGCGGAAAGTCCGCGATCATCGATGCGGTTCGAATCTGCCTGCTCACCACCGCTGCGGACTACTACCGGGTCAGCCGCGATGACTTTCACGTCGGCCCTGAAGGCAGAGCGACGGCTTTTACCATCACCTGCGGCTTCGCCGAACTCACTATGGAGGAGCAGGCCACTTTCCTAGAGCTCATCACGACCGACTCCGACGGCACTGCGAGCCTGTTTGTCACCGTCCACGCTGAAGCAATGGACCCGACCCGTCCACAGCGCATCTCAGTCACGACCCGAACCGGGCCGGATGGCAGCGGTCCGGCACTGGACGGCACGGCGCGCGAGCTACTCAAAGCCACCTACCTGCGTCCGCTGCGAGACGCTGAAGCCGAATTGCGTTCGGGGCGGGGATCGCGGCTGTCGCAGATCCTGGCGGGTTACCCAGCTATGAGCGCCCAGGGGGAGGATGACTTCGATGAAGAAGCCGATTCTGCGAGCACCTTGGTGGGGATCCTGCGTCGTGCCCAGCACCATCTGGCGAGGAACAGTTCGGTGGCTGCGGCGCTGGATGACATCAATGCCGAATATCTGAACAAATTCGCGATCGGTTCGGATAGTTTGCGGGGCCAGATCACGGTGTCTGGGGACGCCACGCTAGCACGAGCATTGGAGCGGTTGGAGCTGGTGTTGGCACCGGAAACCGGTGAGTGGACTCGGCGAGGACTGGGGTACAACAATGCATTGTTCATGGCCGCCGAGCTGCTGTTGCTCGGTAACAGCGACATCGCGCCCCTGCTCCTGATCGAGGAGCCTGAAGCACATCTACACCCGCAACTGCAGGCTCGGATCATGGACCTCTTGCAAGACCGCGCCAAGACCGACCCGGGCAAAAAGCGCTCCACCGGTCCAGTTCAGGTTCTCTTGAGCACCCACAGCCCGAACCTGGCGTCTGCGATTCCGGTGCAGCATCTGACCCTCGTGGCAAAGGGACGCACTTTTCGCCTCGCCTCGGGCCAAACCAAACTAGCCGACGGCGACTACGAGTTTTTGACCCGCTTCCTCGATGTCACCAAGGCTGGCCTGTTCTTTGCCCGTGCTGTTGCGATCGTTGAGGGCGACGCCGAAGCGATCCTTCTACCCGCGCTTGCCGCGGCGATAGGGCCCTCCTTCAACGCAAGCGGCGTCACCGTCGTGAACGTCGGCACAGTGGGCTTGTTCCGATACAGCCGCATCTTCCAACGCGATGGCGAGCAGATCCCCGTGTCGGTCGCCTGCATCCGCGACCGCGACCTGGCGCCGGCCGGGACACCTGAAGACATGCGGAAAAAGCTGAAATCCGTCGAAGAGATGACACCGGACGCGATCGTCGCGTATGTAGATCGGTTGACTGCCAGCGACAGCGGCAATGTGCGAACCTTCGTCTCCGACCACTGGACCCTTGAGTACGATCTTGCCGCCGCGTCCTGGGAAATGGCAACGTTAATGCATCAGGCGGTGCGTGCAGCGGTCGCATCGAAGTCTGCCTGGCCAAAAGCGAATGTCCTCGAAGACTCCGATACGTCGGCGGCCAAGGAAGTCGCCCAGTGGCGGGCCGAACGAAAGTCGTTGGAGGCCGCTGCCATCGACATCTACAGGCCACTACGCATGGAGGACGCGAGTAAGCCGATCGCCGCACAGCACGCCGCACGTCTCCTCAAGACCACTCCCATCACAGAGGAACAGCTACCCGAGTACCTGGTTCACGCCTTCGCCTACCTGTGCGCGGATGCCCCGCGATGACAACCCTGTACCGCGCTGACGCGTTCACCCGCGATCGCATTCAAGCGTGTGCCTCTGAACTAGGAATGCAGCTCTCCAACCAGGAACAATGGGACTTTCTTCAGAGTGTCGGCACGTTGGACTTGCAGGCTGCCCCTGGCTCCGGAAAGACGAGCCTTGTCGGCCTCAAGCTCCTGCTACTCGCCGAACATTGGACGAGCACGACCCGCGGCGTCTGCGTGCTCTCGCATACCAATACCGCGAAGGACGAGATCCTCGCCCGCATCAGGAATTCCCCCTCCGGCGCTAGGTTGCAGCGTTATCCCCATTTCATCGGCACGATCCAGTCATTCACCAGCACGTTCCTCGCGATGCCCTACCTCCGCGGGATGCGCAAGCAGGTCCAGATCGTCGATGACGACACGTACGCGGACCGCGCGAGACGTACCCTCGCAAGCGACAAAGCCTTCAAAATATTGAGATCCTCGCTGGGCCGCCAGCAAGACGGCGACGAGTTGGTTGCGCGCGCCGAGTTCAAATTCGATTCGGGCGAACTCATCATTCAATCTACGCGGACGCTGCCGTTCGGCCTCGACAGTGCTAGCGGTACGCAGTTCACGGCCCTGAAGAAGAAGTTGGCTAACCAGGGCATCTTCCGCTATGCGGACATGTTTGCCCTGGCCGAACTCCATCTCAACCGGCGTCCGACCCTGGGTCGTGCAGTCGCGTATCGCTTCCCGTTTGTGCTCGTCGATGAAGTGCAGGACACAAGCGCGCTACAACAAAAACTGCTGGACCAAGTTTTCGGTGACCCGTCGACCAGCGTGCAGCGCGTTGGTGACGTCAACCAACGAATATTCACCACCGAGACCACGACCACCGACTCCTTCCCACGCCCGGACAGCCTCGAACTGCCCGTCAGTCGCCGATTCGGCAAGAGCATCGCCGAACTCGCCAGCTCGCTCACAGTCCACCGCGACCAACGTATCCTCGGCGCTGGTCCCGCTGGAACGATCGCGATTCTGCTGTACGACGATTTATCCGTGACAGAGGTCGTTCCGGCCTTCGAACGGATTGCAGGAGAGGTCGTTCCATACCCGCTGCTCAAGGTCCGTCCACCACGAGTCCTGGCCGCACGGCTGCGCCCCACCAATGCGAAAGCATTTCCCCAGTCTCTTGCCTGCTACGTACCGGAGTTCGCCGCAACTATCCCGGGCGATCGACAAGGCTCACTGCTCGTCACTGCACGCGCGGCACGAATCCAGTGGCGATCTGGAGCAAGCGGCGCCGCGGTCGACATGCTTTGGGAAGCCGTGAGAGTCGCTACTGGGTCCGCCGCGAATGGAGTCCTACCAACACTACGTGCCCTGAGCCGAGGCATCGAGACCCCGGGCGGCCGAATGAGGGCCTTGCTCCTGACCATCCTGATCGCACAGAACGACGACGAGACCAGTTGGGGCAGTCTGATGGTCCGTATGGCTGGCCTGCTGTCGGAACTCTTGAGCCAAGCCGGTCCAGTTCGGATCGTGCTAGGTGAATTCGCCGACTACGTCGCGCCGTCCGGAGCTGCCGACGCGGCGGGTGTTGGTGAACTGGACGAAGCCGTGGCGGCGACAGTGCATAGTGAGCTCGGATCCATTCAGCGTGCCAAAGGCGAAACTCACAGCGCGACACTCATTTTGGAGTGCTTGAACCGAACGGGAAAGAAGCACGACGTCCACGAGGTGCTTCGACTTCTAGCAACGGACGGGGACCTCGCCAGCGCAACGCAGACCGTTCGAGACATCGTCCAATTAGTATTCGTCGGAGCAACACGACCCACCCAGCTACTTGCATTCGCAGTTCACCGAGATCGAGCATCGTCATATCTGGACTTCTTCGTCTCAAACGACTGGGTCGTGCACGACCTCACCCTTCGAAGTGATCCCCGTTGAGAATCTACTGCTGACGGGGCTGTAACCATCGAGCAGGTCAAGGTCCGGTCCGGCTTCGCTCCGTGGAGGTGCTCCACCCGCGGCATCCACCCCTAGTTCAGCGAATCAAACTCGCTACAGATTCCGGCAACGGTGCGACAGACCTTCTGCAGACTCGACATCGCACCGTTGAACAAGTCTGAGACTCAGCCAGGTGCAGCACGATTCAGTACCGGCTAAGGCCAAGGCTGGCATGCTCGCGACGAGACCCTTGCCGGCGGGCGGCCGCGAAATCGATCACTGCGCCCGAATTTTCAATCGTGTCGCGGGCCCCGCCGTGTGTCCAACGATGTATCCATCCCGGAGCTAGTCCCAACACGTGCGACGCGCGAGCGTTTGGCTGAGATCCATAGACCTGAGAGAGCGCCTGACTCAGCAATAGCGGCCTTTCGTCGGCGACTTCGACCGGCTCGTCGGTGCGCCAGCCCTGCGACGACAACTGAATAGACAAACTCCGATAGCGCTGGCTGCTGATTACATTCAGGTCGTGAGCCCGGCGGATGATCGCACCAACGGAAATCCCATAGTCCGCCTTGATCGGCAGGTAACCGTGCAGGTTCAGCGACTCCGATACGCGCCCGCGAACAACCTCCTCCGGCAGCAGGAAGGCTGCTGCGAACCGGAATGCATGGTGCTCTTCAGGGCTGCGCGTACTCGCAATCGGACTGCACCGGTCGCGATCAGCAATCCAGTGATAGGCCTCGTGTAATACGGTGAGCCGCTTGACCGCGCCCGGCACATCCTCGACGAGGGCGACCAGCGGACGGCTCGTCAAACGAGACGGACGCGAGATGCCAGTATGGCCGCGGCCGCCGTGGCCGTGTTCGTCGAGCCGGTCGACGACACCGAAGCCAAACCGCTCGAGACAGCGAGTGGCATTGAGCACTGGCGCTTCATCATCGAGGCCAGCGTGCCGACGCATCGCTCGGGCGATTGCTTCAGGGTCGTGATCGTAGTCGGCGGGCTCGGGCAAGTTCGCCTCTATATAGCCCGACTGTTCCGACACTGTCCTGAACAGTCGGGCAGCTTCGTTGTACAGCCGCAGCAACCGCTGCTCGTCCTTCGCGCCCGCGCGCGCGGTCTTGCGGAACGTAGCCTGTGCCACGTCGAGTGGTGTGGGCGGAACCGAGAAGAAGGACACAGGCAATCCGAACTCACCGGATGCCGCCACCACCAGGGCGTCAGGAATTGGGCGCGCGCCTCGCTCTACCTGCGAAAGGAATGACTGCGAGACTTCGATTCGCTCGGCCAACGCGGTCTGGGTGAGGCCGAAGACCTCCCGCAGCGCCGTCAGCCGCTGCCCGTGGAAGTCACGCGCGTCCTCGTCAGGTGAACCCATTCTCGTCCTTTTGGATGTCGACGCTGAAGAAGTCTTCATCGGCGTCGTCGGAGCCGGCGAACTTCAGGTGGCTGAAGATGCTGCCGCTGTCCTGAACCTCCAAGATCAAATCACACGGTACCGCCGACCCGTACTTGCCCGGCGCAAGGGTGTGGACGATACGGAGAACGAACTGGTCGAGCGTCGCGCGAGAAGCAAAGTCCCAGCACAGTAGGAGTTTCACCTCGGGATCCGCAGTGGAAGGCAGTGAGGGCAGGCCAAGATCGAGATCGAGCTCACCCTGGGTCCAGCGGGCACGACGCGCCGGATTTCTTCCTGCGGTCGGTACACCACCGGGGTATGTACGACGACGTTCCTTCAAGAACGACATCTCCATGCCGAGCACCGGATTCACCAGCAACAACTGCCCCATAGCTCGCGGATCACCGCCCACAGCCCAGTCGTTCGGCAGAGTCTCGGACTCCAGGAACTCACGCAACTCGGCTCTCAAGATGAGCGGAAGCAGATGCGGGTACTTGGGATGCGAGAGACTGCGGGCCCTGCGGCCAGAACTGACCAAAGACGCCGCCATTCCGGCGAACAAGATCGGCCCTAAAGCCTTCGCCTGAGTCTCAATCGCTGCTGTCACGCTGCTGGTGCTGGTCACGACATAGCCTCCCCACGATCTACGTATTGCTTCTATTATTAGCACAGATGCAATACAAGTTCCGGCACGGCGACACGGACGACCGTCCAGTACCGCCCGATCGGATCAGGGCGACGAGGGCCAGGTCCGCTATGGGCGGCAGTCGCCGGTTCCGGCCCAAGCAGCACGGCAGCGCCACCATCCCGTCCCCAACGACCAACGAGCGACGGCAAGTAGGCCTTGGCGCATCGGACAAGTTCATGGGCCCGCGTTCTGCCTAGATGCGGCACTCACGAGGCCTCGCATCGTCCGGCGAACAGCACCAGACCCCCTGCCTGTCAGTGCCAGTCCATCTTGTCCCGATTCGACTCGACCAGAACGGAACCCTGCCATGACCACTACACAATCGCCCGACATCACACCGGTCGGCCAGGTTCGTCGGCCACCGGTGGACCGTCAATCCGGTGTGGTCACGACCGTGACCGCGGTGCTGGCCGGGGAGCAGCGGATCGCACTCGACGTCGTCGGGGCCGGGACTAGTGAGGCGCGGATCATGGTCCGGTGGGGACGGGTCGCGATGACTTTCACGGCGGCGGAACAGGTTCAGAGGATGTTGGGGCTGTTCGGGTTGGCGCGTCAGGCGATGGTCGGCGTGGTCGAGCGGGTGCCGATACCCGTGGTGGAGGATCCGGTGTCCGATGTCGCGGTCTTGGCCGCGATCACCTGGACGCATACGCCGACCGGGGCTGCGTCGGTGGAGCGGATGTATCACCTGGGGATGCGACGCACGATCAGCTTCGTCGCGTTGACCATTGGGCCGGTGGCGTTCCACATCCTCGATCGAGCTGGTCTCGATAGTGCGATCAAGGCGCTTGTACGCGCGCATCAGCTGTCGGTGACCGTCTACGCAGACGGTCACCGCTTCGCTGACGACCCCAACGCCGCTGCGTGGGAACGCGGCAATCGGCGAATTCTGAAACCCCACGGCAACGGTTGGTCTTACCGATGACGGCGTCATTGAATCGGCGACCGACACGGCGCTAGCTGGATTCAGTGCGCTCGGTGGTCAGCGAGGACACGCGGTTCGCAAAGACCAAGGTCGCAGTTCGGAGGGAACTCGATGACGGACGCCGGTACACCTGAACTGGCTGACACCGCCACTGTTTCGGATCTGGATCTGTGCGGTACTCCGCTGACTCCTGCTGACTCTGAAATCGGCGCAGAGTCAGACGCGCAAGTGCCCTTGGCTGCTGGCGATGACGTTGTCAGCGCCGCCCAGATCCTCGTGAGTTATCTGTGGAACAGCGAATACGAGGACAGCGGCGAAACCCAGCGCGGCCATATCTGGCAGCAGTTGCGGACCCTGACGCGCTGGCTGACCTCCTCGGCCGGGGACTGACCTCACTTTGCGCCACCAGCAACCTAGGTCCGTTCGACGTCGTCGACGACTCGCGCCGCTACGGCCACACGCTGCCCTCGACCGCTCGCGGCGGATGCGAGCTGGCGCGAACGTCACATCTCTTGTCTACCAGAGAATTCCGCGTCGGCGATGCCATGTCGGCCGCCGACGCCAATCATGTCAACCCCAAGGAGTTTGTCGTGTCGTTGGCTTCTTCTGTTCGTCATGCTGAGTTGGGTGATCTGGTCACGTTGCTGAATCGTCAGCAGGCCGCCAAGGTCGACGTCGTTGTACTCGGCTCATCGTTACGGGCACGCGAAGGATTGCTCGAACTGTCCGGTGTCGCGCCGGTGATCGACGAGCGCGGCGTCACCCTCGCCGACGGGGCCTACCTGCCCACGGCGGTCGCTGACGCGCAGTTGGCGACCAAGCTCAAGATCCCGGTCGGCTATCTGAAGTGGTTGCGCGAGCAGCAACGGACCGATCTCTATGACGCGAACGTCAACGGCCTGTTGCATGGCCACGACGATCCCCGCTTGCGTGTTGATGGGCAGGATCGGTCGTTTCTGTTGCGGTTGTTCACTACTGGTGAGGTTGGCGAGGCTGGGGTGCTGCGGGCATTCCTGTCTGATCGGTACGGCATCATCGACAACCTCGACGTGCTGACCGCGGTGCTGGACGGCATCAAAGCCGCCGATGCCGAGGTCGTGGTGCGGTCGGCGGACTTGAGCGAGTCCTCGATGCACTGCAAGGTGTATTCGCCGAAGGTCTCCGCGTTGGCGCCGACGTTTCTACGGAACTATCGAAACCCGTTCGCCCACCCTGAGCTCGAAGCCGAACGGCGCAGAGTCGCAGGCGATCTGGACCGGGGGAGGCGGATGGCGGCTCGCGACGGTCAGGGCTATCGGTCCGGGCGGGAGCCGGTGGTCTTCGCGGGGTTCCGGTTCTCCAATTCCGAGGTCGGTCATCACGCGGTGACGTTGAAACCCGAACTGGTGGTGAAGATTTGCGGCAACGGGCTGACCATCCCGTTGCTCGCCTACACCAAACGACACCTCGGCGACCGCCTCGACATCGGCGCCGTCGACACCTGGTCGCACGACACCTACCGCAAACGGTTGGCGGTGATCACCGCCGAAACCCGCGACAAGGTCACCGAATGGCTCTCGCCGGAATTCCTCACCGCACAAGTCGGTGAACTCGAACGCCACGCCGGAACCCCGGTGGGTCAACCGGACAAGGCGATCGAGGCCTTGGCGGGAAAGTTGGGTTTCAGCGAGGACGAACGCGCCGGGATCTTGTCGCATTTCATCGCTGCCGGGCAGCTCACCGCGGCGGGGATCGCGAATGCGGTCACCAGCTTCTCCCAGACGATTCCCGACCCCGACCGCGCGGACGCACTCGATGACCTCGCTCTCAGGGCCATGACCCTCGTGTGAACGCACCGGCGCGCTTCTTCACCGACCAATCGCTGCTCGTCTCCTATCCGTCGGCGGGCACCTCACAGAATCTGTCCACGCTCAAGACTTTCGGAGGTTTCTTCCATGACCGACTCGGTGACCCGTCCCGAATTCGATCTGGCCGTCCATCACGGTATCGCCGGCTCCGCGACTGACCTGACAGCCACCACGGTCGCGCAGTGGCGCGAGCGCGATCCGGGTTGGAAAGCCAAGCACTGGGCCTACACCGACCTCGACCACTACGGCGCCCGCAGATTGCGCCCGATCAACGTCACCACTCGTGCCGCGACTGCGGACTGACACCGCCGGTCCCGCGACCGAGACCATGCTCGCCATCGAAGGCAGGCACCGACACCGTGCACTCGGTCGGTGTGCCTGCCTTCCTCGCCATTCAGGAGGATTTTCGATGACCCCCGACACCACCACCGATCCCACAATCCCTGGGCCCGACAGCTCCGCAGCGCACGGTGCCCACCCCCATGAACGCAGTCGCGGTATTCCGTGATCCGCACACTCTCATCACCGACAACAACGTGCGCGAAACGTTCAACCTCGACGACTTTCCCGAGCTGGCCGACTCGATCGCCGAGCACGGGGTGCTGACGCCGATCACCGCCTACGGTCGCCCCGAAGACCTCACCGCGACAGTCCGTGATGGGCAGCTCCGCACGTTGACCGCTTTGGCTGTCGGGATCGAGCAGGTCCCGGTCTGGTTGATCGAACCCGACGAGGCTCTCGCCGCGAAAGATGCTGAGATCTCGCGGATCCTGACCCAGATCACGGTCAACGATCGTCGGATCGCGCTCACCGACGGCGACCGTGCTGCCGGAATCGCGCTCGCACTTGAACTCGGAGCGTCGGTTACCCGCGTCGGCAAAGCACTGCAGACCAAACGAGACGAGATCAAACAGGCCGGCAAGATCGGTGCCTCGGCTACCGCCCGCAAAGCTGTCGACGCCGGCCAGCTCGACTTCGAACAGGCCGCGATCCTGGCCGAGTACGAAAATGTGGGCGACACCGACGCGGTGCGGCAGCTGCTCGACATCGACCGCGGGTACTTCAGCTACGAAGCGCGACTGATCGCCAACGATCGCGCCGAACGGCGGACCTACTTCACCGCGGTGTTGCCCTGGGCCGAGGCGGGATTCGGCGTACTGCATGACTATCCGGACTGCGGTGGTTCCGACCCGGTACTGGTCCACGCGAACGATCTGGTCGACGTCAACGGTGACACTGTCGACGTCGATCACCTCGCGGCGGATGCGGGCTGGTTGGTGTGGATCGAACAGGCGAGCACTCCGTTGACCGTCGAGCGCGATACCGGTGAGACCGTCGATGCGGCCACTGTCGACTGGAACACCGAGCATGATCCCGACCGCGAGCCCGCCGACGGTTTGCGCCACGCTCGCGAAGTCACTCAACACGATCGCTGGCAGGCCGATTACTTCCTGCCCGCCGACCGACTCGACGCCGCGGGTCTGCGCCTGATCAGCGACGTGCCCGATGCCGAACCCATCGACGTCGGTGTCAGCGACGACCCCGGCATGGAGGTGCGTGAGGAGCTCGCCGCACGACGAGCCGAAGCCGAGGCCGAAGCGGCCGCGCGACGCGCGCAGGAGCGGCTAGCGGCACGGCGGGTACGTGAACTCAACAAGCAGGGACTCGCCGCGATGGAAGTACGTCGGGAGTTCGTCATCCGGCTCCTCGCTCGCAAGACGCTGCCGCCAGAGGCCTCGAAGTTCATCGCCGAAGCGTTGGTGGCAGAGCCTGCCCTGCTCGGGGAGTACAACGCCTTCGAGACCGCGGCCGAGTTGCTCGTCGGCAAGGGAACGTGGCGGCGCGAGCTCCAACAGGTGGTCGAGACCGCCAAACCGGCGCGCTGTCAGGTCATCGTCCTCGGACTCGTTCTCGGCGCCCACGAAAAACGCGCCGTCAAAAATTCATGGCGCTACGCCGATGCCGGTGTCAACCGCTACCTGCGGTTCCTCCAGCAAGTCGGCCACGAACTCGTCCCTGTCGAACTCGCCGCGGTCGGCGACCTCGACTACGAACACATCGACATCGACACCCCCATCAGCGAGCCCGACGCACACGCCGCATAACCGCACTCGAGGCGGGCCGAGTCCCTTGTCGCACCAGGGGATCTCGGCCCGCCTTGTCCTGCCCGCCGATTCGAAAGGAACTCCGTTGTGGAAGCCAGCGACGAAATCAGCAGCCCGGCGTTCGATGAGCCCGACGCCAACCCCGGCAACACCGAGAACAACGTCCCGCGCCTGCGCGTCGATGACGCTGGCGAGTTGATCGCGGCGATCCCTGCGATGCTCGGATTCGTTCCCACCCGGTCGTTGGTCATGGCTTTGCTCAGCGCCGACGCCACACCGGACGGTGACCAGTCGATTCGGGCGGTGATGCGGTTCGACATCGACGCCGCCGCCGACCAGGCCGGAGCTCGGCACCTGGCGAATGTGGTCGAATCGGTGTGCCTGCGCGAGAATCTGACCTCGACCATGCTGATAGCCGTCGATGACCGGCCGAACGCGTCAACGTTCGTCGAGGATGTTCTGCACCACCTCGATCGGGCGGGGATCGGACCCAGTCACGCCTGGTGGGTCGGCGAGATCACGACCGGCGCCGAATACCAGGACCTGCTGATCCTCGGTCGTGACGGTCAGGTGGATGATCCTCGCGCGTCGACGGTGGCGTTCGCTCACGTCCTCGACGGCAACCAGATCTACGGTTCCCGCGACGAGCTCGCCGACCTACTCACCCGAACGCAGATCTCGCCGCCCAACTACAGCCCCACATCGGCGCTGCCGTTGACCGCTACCGCGACAACCTCGTCGAGGCGGACGACGCAGAACACGCCAACGCATTTCGGCGCGACGCCATCGAGTGGATGCTCGCCCAGGTCAGCACTGCCGACCAAATACTGCCGACGGCTGAGGATCTCGCCACGATCGTCGCACTCCTATGCGACAGGATCGTCCGCGACATCATGTTCGGGCTCTCCGCTACCGACCACCGCGCTCCAGCGGAGGCACTGTGGCGGCAGATCGCGTCCGCGACGCAGGGCCCGGACCGGGCTGATGCCGCTACCTTGTTCGGCTACAGCGCCTACCACCACGGCAATACAGTCGTGGCCGGCATCGCGATCGCCGAAGCCTTGCACGCCGACCCCGACCACGTGATCGCGAACCTGTTGGATCTCGCACTGCGCGAGTGCATTCGACCAGACAAGATCCGCAGGATGGCCGACACCGGACGCGAGATCGCGGCAGAGCTCGGCATCGACATCGCCGCGACCGTCTGATCTCGCAGCGGCGAGAGCCGTCTGTCGCGACATCGAGTCACAGCCGGGCGGTGGGCCGGTGCCGGCCGCGGCGATTCCTCATCGATACACCGCGTGCGCCGTGCCATCGCTGGTTCCGGGCGCACCGCCGTCGGATCCGTTCCAGCGAATACAGCAACCGTGCGGTCGCATTGCGCTGACACGTGCCGGGGCTGTCCCGACCTCCTCTCAACAACGGAAGGCTTTGTCATGTCCGGAGATACGAATCTGCAGATCGTAGGAAATCTCTGCTCCGACCTCGAGTTGACCTACACACCAGCAGGCGTGGCGGTAGCGCACTTCACCGTCGCGTCAACTCCCCGCTTTCGCGATCCCAAGACCGGCGAGTGGCGTGACAAGGACCCGCTGTTTCTGCGCTGCAACCTGTGGCGCGAGGCCGCGGAGAACGCGGCGGAGTCGTTGTCGAAGGGCTCGAGGGTGATCCTGATGGCCAGGCTCAAGCAGCGCAGTTACCAAACCCGCGATGGTGAGCAACGCACCGTGTTCGAACTCGACGTCGACGAGATCGGCCCGAGCCTGCGCTGGGCCCGCGCGACCCTCACCCGAGCTGCTGGCAGTCGCAAAAACAGCGGCAGCGGTTTCGGTCATCGTGACGGTCCCCGTACGGGAGCCACCGACAGCGGCGGCGCCGTCGTAGACAGCCACGGACAGGACGATCCGTGGTCGAAACCCAGTCCGACCACGGCAGGCGCAGAGGACTTCGGCGGCGACGAACCCTGGTCGACGCCGATATTCGCCGGCGCCGCCGCGGGGGTGTTCGGCGGTGAACCCGACTTCTAGTGGTGTTGCCTGTTTCTCCGTACCGCCGGTCTGTGTTCGGGTCGGCGGGACGGGGTCCGGGGTGACGGTCTGTGGTGGGCCCAGCCGATCGAGGGCTACCAGGCCAGTGGGCGCCACGGCTACGGGCCCGCGCCCGGCGGAAACGAGCCCCCCGCGCGCGCGAACCAGCCGCGGCCACCGGTCTAGCGGTGAGCGCGGGGAACTCGCCCCCGCACGTAGTGGCGCGTTCCCTCCGCCGTGTCGCCCACTGGCCTGGTCGGTAGCCCTCGGCTGGGCCCACCCCAGCCCGGCACCCCTCGTTGTGTGAAAAGCGTGGCAGTTCCAGCGCGCCCGGGTGTCGCCGTCATCTCTCGACCACGTCAGGAGTTCTGCTGTGTCCACTACCGCTGTCATCGAATCGGTTGTGCCTGATACGAATCTGTTCATCAATGCGATCGCCGACATCAGAGCTACGTTCCTCACCCTCGACCGCGACCACCGTGGCGCGCTCGAAGCGCTGCCCGCTGCGCTGGCGTTGGCGACCGAGCAGGACTGGAAGCTTCTCGACTACATGGTCGAGGTCTTCACCCTCTTTCCACTCGACGCCGCACTGAGCCGGCTCACCTCTCGGTTCAAGACCGCCGACGACCTCGAGCGGCTCCGGATGCTTGAGTTGGTGCCCGACACCGACCCCGGCCTACACAGCCACGAAACCGCCGACCTGGCTGGAATCCTCGAAGCCCGAGCACGCCGCAACAACTCCACCGTCGCCGACGAGTTCGCCAAACTTCACGCCCAACTCCAGACCGCCGAAATGCCACGCCAGTCGATCCGACTGTGGCGCAACCCGTCCTCACGCCTGGTCGTACCAGCAACCCGACGCATTGATGCCTCCCGCCTCACCCCGACCCAAGTGCGCGCACGCGTACTCGCCCGCGGGAAGCGACGCCCAGCGGAGATCGAACCGTCCCAGGTAGCTGACTACGTCCGCGAGAACCTGTTCGTCGACACCGAAGTCGACGATCAAGCCCGTCTGCGTCGTCGGCTCGCCGAACTCGCTGCCCGCGGCATCGTCATCGGCAACCGTGCCCCCCGAGGGTGGACACCGCGCCGCCCCGGCGAGCTGCCGCCACGCCCCGCCGACCTCGCCGACGCGATCTGGGATCACGAATACTGTCTCTACGTTGCCGATCAACGCGACCACGCCCACGCCGTCGCCGGGGAAGCGGTGACGTCACGTGAAGACTCCGTCGCCTGGGCCGCGCAGCGCACCGGGCTACACGGCCGGGCCGACCGCCGCGACACTTTCCTGTTCCAGGGCAACGGCCTCGACGACTTCGACACCGCCATGGCGCCCACCTTGGGGTGGCGGTGCGTGTCCTGCTTCGTCGAACGCTCCCACACCGACCGCCAACCGATTCATGCCCGCGACAACACCGTCCGCAGCGACGACGGACTGTGCGACTACTGCCGCAGCGACAACCATCCCGGGCTACCAGCACTGGCGGCCGGGTTCACGTTCGCCGATCTGGCGACCGCGTACTGCCGGTTCTTCGCTGAGCATTACCCGGCCGGTGCGTGCGGGCTGCTCGCCGAGGTTCGGCGCCGCGCACCCGAGTGGCTCATGGCCACCATCGATGGGTTCCTGCTCGAACACCCAGAGTTGCCCGGTGCACCGGAGCCCGCCGCCGCCGAACAGCAGTCTGCGACGGCGTCTGCGCGTCCGCGCCGCCGTCGCGAGCGTGCCTTGCCGCCAGGACTGCGTCAGGCCCGGTGTGAAGGGTGCACCGAATACAAGCCCATTCACGACGACGGCTTCTGCACGGTATGCCGTGTCTGGCTCGAACTTGAGGTCCCCGCGCCCCGGGAGCACCGCGTCTCCGCCTGATCGACCCGTCGTCGTTCGCGCGCGGCTGGGAGACCACTTGGTGCCCCAGCCGCGCAACCTCACCAACCGATCTCACCATTGCCCGCAACCTCGCTGTGCCCATAGCTCTCTGCCCATACCCGCGCCACTCCGACACAACGACTCCACGCACCCTCACCCTCCAACACCAATAACACCCCGCTTCTCATCTCCCCAATTTTCAGAGCAAACGTCTGACATTACGGAGTAACAATCTGATTACGTTGCCCCCCAACGATTATCAACATTTCCCAATACTTCCCACAGCGAAATTCCACCCTTGCCAGAGCTTATTTTCTCGGCGACAGCTGAAGGCATGGTCGCAACAATTCACCGAGTCACCGCAGGCAACGGATACCACTATTACGTACGCAATATCGCCGCCAACGACACCACAGCACGTGGCCGCTCTTCACTAGCCGACTACTACTCAGCCCACGGCGAAGCACCCGGACGATGGCAAGGCAGCGGCCTGACCGCGCTCGGCATCGACCCGGGTGCGGAAGTGACTGAGTCACAGATGAAGTCACTGTTCGGTCTGGGCATCCACCCGAACGCCGAACAGATCGAAGACCGGGTCTACGCGCACCAGATCACCCTCGGTGCCAACGACCGCGAAGCCACCCGAGCCGCGGAGAAAGCATCGAAACTGGGCAACAAATTCGCCGTCTACGAAGCTCACTCCCAGTACCGGCAACAGTGCTCCGATGCCTTTCGTACACACAATTCCGAACAGAACCTCCCACCCACTACCGCAATCCCCGACGACGAACGCGCACGAATCCGCACACAAGTCGCGACAGAAATGTTCACCTCCGAGTACAACCGCTCACCGTTGAATGCCCGCGAATTGTCGGGATGGGTCGCGAAGAACTCACGCCCGAAACACTCCGCCGTCGCCGGTTTCGACATCACCTTCAGCCCCGTCAAAAGCGTCTCAGTCCTGTGGGCGCTCGCGTCACCCGAGATTTCGCACCGGATCGAGGCCGCGCACCGGCACGCGATCGAGGATGTGTTGACCTGGTTGGAGCACAACGCGATGTTCACTCGCTTGGGCCGCAACGGGATCCGGCAGGTCGACGTCGACGGGATCGTCGCCGCCGGATTCACCCACCGTGACAGCCGCGCAGGCGATCCCGACCTCCACACTCACATCCTGATCGCCAACCGCGTCCGCGCCCTCGACGGCAAATGGCGCACCATCGACTCCAAAACCCTCTACGAAGCCGTCGTCACCGCGTCGGAAATCTTCGACTCCCGTATCGAGCACCACCTCGAAACCGACCTCGATCTGCAGTTCGAAGCCCGGCCCGGCCGCAGCCCCGAACAAATCCCGATCCGTGAAATCGTCGGCATACCCCTGGAACTCATCGAAGCATGGTCACAGCGAGGCGCCGCGATCGTCGCCCGCCTCGACCAGCTCACCGCAGCATTCCAGACAACCTTCGGGCGTGAACCATCCCCGAAAGAGATCTACGACCTCTCCGACCGCGCGACGCTGGAAACCCGCCCGACCAAACACCTCTCGACCTCACTCGCCGAGCAACGCGCCACCTGGGCAGCACAGGCCCGTCAACTATTCGGAGGCAGTGACGGCGTCGAAGAGATCGTGGCCCGGACAATGTCGGTCCCTGCGACACCACGCCCGGATCCCGATGCCGCGTTCATCACCGCGGCTGCCGAACGTGCACTGGTCGGCGTATCGGCCCGGCGTTCGACCTGGGGGATCTTCAACCTCCGCGCCGAGGTCGAACGACAACTCCGCGGCCGAATCGCATCCGCCGACTGGAACTGGATTCCCGACAGAGTTGTGGCCGAGGCACTGTCACCGCCGTCTGCAGTTGCACGCGGTGACCCCGACCTCGCTGAACAACCAGTCTTGCGGGCCGTACCGATGTGGTTGCGTCGCAGCGACACCACCGCGGTCCATGTTCGTGCGAACTCCCAGATCTACACCACCGAATCCACCTTGGAAGTCGAAGCAGCGTTGATCGAGCTGTCGGTCGAACCCGGCGCCCGCGTCCTGAACGCCGAGCTGGTGGGCAAAGCGGTCGCCCACTACAACACCGAGCACCCGGATCGTCCGCTCAACGCCGGCCAGATCGGCGTCATCTCCTCCTTCGCCACCTCCGGGCTGCGTGTCCACACCGCCAACGCCCCCGCCGGAACCGGCAAGACCACAGCGATGCAAGTCCTCACCACCGCATGGCATTCCGGTGGCGGAACCGTGCTCGGTATGGCCCCCACCGCAGCTGCGGCCGCTGTCCTCGGGGAATCGATCGGCACCCGCGCTGAGACCGTCGACAAACTCCTCAACGTCATCCACCGCCACACCCCGAGCCCGAACGGTCCGATCATCACCGGTGATCATCCGCCGTCGTTACCCCAATGGGTCCTCGACATCGACGCCCGAACGCTGGTGATCGTCGACGAACACGTCAAACTCGGCAACACCAAACGCCTACAACTGCTGCAGTTCCTCTCCGGACGTGGAGCGACCGTGCGCTGCATCGGCGACGACAAGCAGCTGCCGGCGATCGACGCCGGTGGCGCCGATGCCGACATGAACGCCGCCTCGCCCGAACAAACCCTCACCCTGTCGCACGTCGTCCGGTTCTCCTCTACCGCCGAGGCGACCGCCTCGATCGGACTGCGCGAGGGCGACCCCGCCGCGCTGGCCTGGTACCTGGACAACGACCGCATCCACGCCGGGCACACGGGATCGGTTTACGACGACAGCTACCAAGCTTGGGCCGCCGATGATCTCGCGGGTCGCGATGCGGTCATGCTGGCGCCCAAGCACGAGGTGGTGACGGCACTCAACGCCCGCGCACGCGCGGACCGAATCGCTCGAACCGGCACCGAACCGGGTCCAGAAGTGGTGCTTGCCGACGGTCTTCTCGCCTCGGTCGGTGACACTGTGCGCACGCGACGCAACAACCCGAAGCTGCGATTCGGCGAGCACGACTGGGTCCGCAACGGCTATTCCTGGACCGTCAACGACGTCCACAACGACGGTTCGCTGACCGTTTCGCACCGCCACCGTGGCACCGACAGCGACCAAACGGTGCGGCTTCCGGTCGAGTATGTGCGCGCACATGTGCGTCTTGGGTACGCGTCGACGATCGATTCCGCGCAGGGAATCACCGCCGATGCCTGCCATGTCGCGTTGTCCGGACGCGAATCCCGACAACAGTTGTATGTCGCGATGACCCGCGGAATCCACGCCAACCATGCCTACATCGTCACCGCGCTCGACGGTGCCGAGGGCGCGATCTACACCGAACCCGCCACCTACCCGCGCACCGCAGTCGAGGTCCTGCACCGTGTGATGGCTCGCGATGGAGCACAAAAGTCCGCACACACCACACTGCGCGATGCCCTCGACCCCGCCTTGCGGATCGGGCGAGCGGTCGATATCTACCTCGACACCCTCGGCCTGACCGCCGAACACGCACTCGGCCCTGCCCGACTCGAAGCCCTCGACCACGCCGCCGACACCGTCCACCCGAACCTGACCGACAGTCCGGCCTACCCGATCCTGCGCCAGCACCTCGCTCTGATCGCGCTCACCGGCGCCGATCCCGTCGCCGCGCTCCGCGCCGCAGCTGGCACACGGGAACTCGACACCGCTGATGATCCTGCCGCGGTTCTGGACTGGCGCCTGGACCCGACCGGTGCTCATTCCGCAGGCACCGGTCCGTTGGCGTGGACTCCTGGACTTCCGGACCAGATAGTTGATCGTGTTGTCGCCGAACCCGTCGCGGCACGCGAAAAGATCGTGGTCGATCTCGCCGCGCAGATCCGGGCCACCGCACAACGCTGGACACCGAGCACCGCACCCGCGTGGGTACGACCGCTGCTGGGCACCGACCCAGCGTTGCTCGGCGAGCTTGCGGTGTGGCGAGCCGGACTGCACGTCCCCGACACCGACACCCGACCGACCGGACCACCCCGCGACACCGACCTCGAACGCCACCACCAGCAGCGCCTCGAGCATCGCGTCATCGACGCCTACGGCGATCCAACGCTTCCGCGCAACAGGTGGGCCGAGGTCGTCGACCGCATCGATCCCCGCATCACAACCGACTCCTACTGGCCAACGGTGGCCGACAAGATCGACCTCGCAGACCGCGCCGGGCTCGACATCGCCACCTTGCTCACCGATGCCGCCGCACACCACCCGCTGCCCGATGAGATGCCCGCCGCGGCACTGTGGACGCGCTTGGAACTAGAGCCGTCCGCTCTCGACACCACCGGAACCGACCTCCTCCGGCCCGAGTGGCTACCCGACCTCGAAGCAGTCCTCGGCACCCATATGGCCGAACAGGTCACCACCGAACAGGCATGGCCACGCGTCGTCGCCGCTGTCGAACGCGCTACCAGCACCTGGTCCTCACACGATCTGCTCAGTACCGCCTACGAACTCCTGCAAGGCGCCCAACCCGACGACGCTGCACCGCTGCGTCCCGACCAGCTCGCCGCCGCGCTGGCCTGGCGCATCGACGCACTCCACCACCACACTCCAACACCCCAGCCAGCCACACCAACCGTCGCCGAAACAGGCACAACAACCGCCGATTACGAACAGCCACCGGCGACCGACGCCGCCGAGAACCGCCAGCCCCCCAGCACGGACGAGCCCACCAGGTCGGACACCACCGAATACCCCACCCACGGCGACACGACCCCCGGGATCGAGGACATCGCACGACTATTCGCAACGGGGCGGATCACCGAAGCAGTCGACAACTTCCGCCGCTTCAGCAACGCACTATCCGACGACGAACACGGCGTATTGACCGCCGTCGCGGATACCTTGTACCGGTACAGCTTTCCAGTTGCACAGGCTCGACTGCGCTGGGCTGCAGACCAATTCCCGCACCATCGTGGGCTGATCCGAGCGTGCACACCAACGACCGATCCACACACCTTCCACCGCGACACCGGCCCGGATCGTGAACGATCACGCCCCGTCTACGACCATCGCGAGCACACCGACCCCACCCTCACACCAACCGTGTTCGACTCGATCCAAGCAGCCGGCGACGACGCCTTCGACACCTATCTTGCCGACGCAGAATCGTCCGACAGCCCTGAAGAAGGGACGGTCGAGCGACCTCGAACACCGGTTGCGGGGTTCCCGATCGACTACGACCTGGCCGCGATCCCCACCGTCGCGGGACTTCCGTGTGTCGATTGCAGCATCGAACGCTCCCGCAACGCGAGCATCGC
>NZ_JBHWZY010000008.1:0-23138 GCF_042727815.1 Nocardia sp. NPDC060220 | reverse complement strand
GCCCGTAGAGCACGTTCGGCAGCACCCGCTGCCAGGGCAGCAGCCGTGAATCCTGGAACACCACAGAGGTCTTCGCCGGGATGCGCAGTGTGCCGCCGCCGTCGACGTCGTAGTCCAGCCCGGCGAGCGCCCGCAGCAACGTGCTCTTGCCGGAGCCGCTGCGTCCGAGCAAGGCGACGAACTGGCCGGGCGCGATGGTCAGGTCGATCGAGTCGAGCACCGTGCGATCGCCGAATCTTCGCGTGAGCGAGCGCACTTCGACACCCGCGACCTTCGGCTCGCTCACCCCGCGATAGTGCGTCGCCACGACAGCACCCTCCGTTCCACCAGGCGGATCGCCGAATCCGAGGCCAGGCCGAAGACGGCGTAGACGACCAAGCCGACCAGGATCACATCGGCCTGCCCGTAGTTCTGCGCGTTCGACATCATCTTGCCGAGACCGTCGATGGCGTTGACCGTCTCGACCACGATCAGCACCAGCCAAGCACTGGTGACCGACATCCGCAGACCGAGGAAGAAGCCGGGCAGCGATCCGGGCAGCACCACGCTGCGAATGAACTCCGCGCGTGAAACGCCCTGCACCTCCGACAGTTCCACCAGCTTCTGGTCGATCGTGGTGAGTGAGGCGTGGGTCTGGATGTACATGTGCACGACCACGCCCAGGGTGATGAGCACGAGCTTGAATTCCTCGCCGATACCGAGCCACAGGATCATCAGCGGAATCAGGCCGAGGGTGGGAATGGCCCGCTTGATCTGGACCGGGCCGTCGATGAGCGATTCACCCCACCGGGAAAGTCCCGCGATCACGGCGAGCGTGGTGCCGATGAGCACGCCGAGGACCATGCCGATCAGCACCCGTTGCAGCGACACCCCCAGGTTGGCCAGCAGTGGCCCGTCGACCAGCAACTCCCAGCCGGTCGCCAGGACAGTCCACGGCGCTGACAGTTTGCGCGGGTCGATCAGTTCGAGCAGTGAACCCGCGGCCCAGGCCGCGACCACCAGGACCACACCGAGCAGGCGGGCGGCGGGGAAGGCCTTGCGCAGTCCGAGCCGGCGCAGCGTGCGCCGCTCGACGAATCCGTCACCGGACGGTGCGGAAACCGGAATCGCGGTGCGAGACAGGGCGATGGTCATTGCTGCCCCTTGGTGCGATAGGGCGCCGGCACCGCGTCGAACGCGATCTTCTCGAATCGGCGGTCGAACAGTTCGCCGGCGGGGAAGGAATTACCGAAGAAGCCGGCTTTGGTCACCAGATCGATCGTCTCCTGTTCCCAGGTGATCGCCTCGTTCCAATTCTCCGGGAAATACGGCTTTTCCGTCGTGGCGACAATGCGTTTGCCGTCCTCGGCCGAAACCGACTGATCTTTGACGTAGTACGCGTCGATCCATTCCGTGGGATGCTCCCAGGCCCAGACTTCGCCGCGTGCCCAGAATTTCACGAATTCGGCGACGGCAGCGGCTTTGCTGTCGTCACGCAGCACCGAGGTCGGCGCCCACAGCACGGTCAGCGCGTCGACGGCGGGAGTGTCGATCGCGGTGGCACCGTCGACGCGGTACTTGTCGAGGTACTTGGTCAGGGTCGGTTCGCCGAACGGGGCGACATCGATTTCCTTGGCCTGCAGGGCGGTGAGGAACTTCGTGCTCGGCAGCTCCACGAGCTGCACCTCGTCGGTGCGGATGCCCGCCGCCTTCAGCGTGCGCAACACCACCAACCCCTGCGCCTGGCCCGGCGAGAAGCCGATCTTCTTCCCGCGCAGCCCATCGAGGTTGGTAAAGGTCGATCCGGGGGCGGTGGCCAGCTTGTACAGCGGGGTCGTGCGCACCTTGACACCGACGATCTTCGCGTCGAGCCCGCTGGCGTGCGCGTGGATCGGCGGAATGCCCGCGTTGGTGGCCAGGTCGACCGAGCCGCCGCGGAAAGCCTGGATGACATCGGGGCCGGCCTGCACGGCGGGCCACGACGACACCGTGAACCCGAGCTTGTTCAGTTCTCCCGACGCGGTCAGTGCCACTTTGGCGGTATTGGCCGCGACCGCGAGCGAGACCCCGGCGGGGACTTCGGTGGGCAGCGGATTCGTCAGCGCGGCGCCGCCCTCGTCGCCGGTGGCGCAGGAGACCGCGAGCAGCGAAGCCGCCGCGGCGAGAAGTGCTATTCGTCGAATATTTTTACGCAAGGTGATTTCCCGAATTTGATGGAAGAATTGTCGGCGACGGAATTCGAACCGCGACAACACAGCACATCCGACGTAACCCGGGCGACGCCGGACTGCATTTTGTTCATAGTGTCAACTGTCGCGGGTGACGCCGCTTCCGGTCAATATTCGACTGTCTTAAAATAACCACGAATCAAACTGCCTGCGCGACAACCGTGCTCAGGGGATCACTGAACAACTCCTGCAACACCACTCCGGCCGCCGCCATCACCAGCACCTGACCGGGGAACGTCGACGCGAAGATCACCTCGGACGGGTCGGCGCCGATGGTCGAGTGGGCGCGCACCGCGTCGTCGTAGGCTTCGCGGACGCCGGGAACCGTGATCAGGCCACGGTCTATCAGTACCAGCGCTTCCGGGTCGATCAGATCGATCAGTGCCGCGGCGACCTCGCCCATCGCCGTGGCACGCTCGATGAAGTACTCGCGTTCCGGGCCACCCGCCGCGGCCGCCGCCACCAGTTCGGGGAAGCCGTCGTACCGGCCGACCGCTTCGGCACGCGCCAGCAACGCGTGGTCACCGAGAGCTTCGAGCGCGAATCTGTCGGTCGTGCCGAGCAATCGGGCGATCGAGCCCGCCCCGAAATGTGGCCCGCAGTGGACGCGGCCGTGCACGGCGATGGCGGCGTCGATGACATTGCCGACGAACAGCACGATCGAGCTCGCCGAGCCACGCAGGCGTCCGTAGAGCTGCTCGGCGTGCACCGTCGCGCGGGTATGGCTGTCCACACTGACCGGTAAACCCGTTCGGGCACTCAGGTATTCGCGCACCGGCACATCACGCCAGCGCAGGTAGGAGTGTTCGACGACCGAACCGGTGGCGGTGTCGACACGGCCGCCGATCGCCACCCCGAGCCCGCGGATCCGCACCTGGTCGGCAAGGGCGGCCCCGACCGCGCGCACTCGCTCCAGGACAGCGTCGAGGATGTCGTACGGGGCATGGGTGCGATGGGGCACCTGCTCGCTGTGCAGCACCGCACCGGCGATGTCGACCACCGCGACGGTGATCTGCACCGCCGCGATGTGCACCGCGATCACCACATTGCCGCCCGCGTCCAGCGCGATCGGACTGTGTGGCCTGCCCACGCCACCCGGCCCGGGTGACTCCGGCAGTTCGACGAGCAGTCCCGCCTCGACCAGCGCCCGGCTCTGCCAGGTGACCGTGGCCGGGGAAACCCCGGCGTGTCTGGCCACCACGCTGCGCGGTGCCGACCCGAGGTCGAGCACCGCCCGCAATACCGCCCCCGCGCTACTGTTCGCCATGCGCCACCTCGCCATCACCGCTGTTCGCTCACGGTACGGAGCGCAGCGGCCACGACGAAGCGTTCGGCGCAGCGTGATCGCAAGCATCGGCCTTACACTGGGCCGATGCCGAACTACAGCTTCCGGTGTCGCTCCTGTGGCGACACGTTCGACGTCAACCGGCCGATGGCGCAGTCCTCGGATCCGGCCACGTGCCCGGCCGGCCACGACGACACCGTCAAACTGCTCACCACCTTCGCGGCGGTGGGACGCGGCTCGGCGCCTGCCCCCGCGCCCGCGCCACGTCCGGCGGGTGGCGGCTGCTGCGGTGGCGGCGGCTGCTGCTGACCCCGCCGGTTGTCCGGCCGTCAGTCGCGGCGGTCGACGTGGCCGAGGTCGCGATCGGGTGCGATCCGGTCGCGCACGCGCTGCTTGAGGACGGCGATATCGGGAAAACCGCCGTCCGCCTTGCGTTCCCAGAGTTGTTCGCCGTCGAGGGTGATGCGGAAGATGCCGCCCTGACCGGGCACGAGCGCCACCTCACCGAGTTCGGTGGCGAACGTGGTGAGCAGTTCCTGCGCCATCCAGCTCGCGCGCAGCAGCCAGCGGCATTGGGTGCAGTATTCGATCGCGATACGGGGCACCCGAGCAGTATCCCCTGATCAGGCCTGGAATGTCCCGTCGAGGTAGACCCAGGCCCTGTCGACCCGCACGAAGGTACTCAGCTCGTGCATCGTGTCCCGTGCGCCGTCGAGTGTGTAGTGGGCGATGAACTCCACGGTGCCGTTGTCGTCGAACGGCCCGCCACGCTGCGTGCCCACGATCTCGAGGAACAGCCATCGCTGGTCCGGATCGAGCTCGAGCTCGGCGGGGCGGGTACTGGGGTGCCACGAGCGCAGCAGGTAGTCCACATCGCCGACGACGTAGGCGGTGTAGCGCGAACGCATCAGCGTCTCCGCGGTCGGCGCGGCCTTCTCCCCGGCCAGAATCGGTCCACAGCAGGCATCGAACGACTCACCTCGACGACACGGACACGCTCTCACTTCACCCATACCGTCATCCTGCCGGACCCAACCCCCACGCCACGCACAGGTCCGCTCGGTCCGCTGGGCGCTGGTCACCCGAACGGCTGGTGCGCGAGGGGCGCGAGCTCCAACGCCCGCGCCAGCTCCGCGGTCTGATCCCGCCAACGCCGCAGATCGGTGACACCGGGCGCCATCTCGTAGTCGAGATGATGCGCCGCCCGCGACAGCGCCGCCCACAACGCACCGACCTGACCGGCGGTCTCCGGCCCCGCGTACACCCGCAACGCGAGCAGCTGCGCCCGCATCGGACACCGCATCAGCTCCGGCGCCACCTGCGCCCACAGCTGGTCCACCGCCTGCTCGAGCGCCAACCGCAGGATCCAGGCCACCGCCCGCGACCACACCCCGCCGGCGTCCGATACCGACCCGTCCAACAGGTTCTCGGCGGCTTCCAGCCGCTGCGCCACCGAGGGCCGTGGGCTGAACTTCGCGCGAGCCGGCCTGCCGCGACGATTCACGACCCCACCGTACCGGCACGGGAGCGCGCGGCCATCACCTCTCGTCGGCCGCGAAGACGCCTGCCGGAGTCTCCGGCGAGCCCACTCATGGGCGCACCGCCGCCGGCTCGTGCGCCCGCAGCCAGGTGATGAATCGTTCCGTGTCACTGATCAATTCGCGCATCGGACGATCGATCGGCACGTGCGCTCCCGCGGTGGCATCGCGAAGGACGCCGACGAGCCAGCGTCCGCCGACCGCGCTCAGGTGCTTGTTCAGGTCGTCCACGCGGGCGCCGACACCCATGATGGCGAGGGTGATCATGGCACGGGTGGTGTGCGCGTTGCGCACGCGCCGCTCCACTTCCCCGTGCTCGAGGCCCACCGCCAGGAGTTCCTGGCGGGCTTTCGCCAGCCCGGCCGCTTCGATCGCCGAACGGCAGCACGTAGCGACGAGCTCATCGGCGATCGCCGGGGGGAGTTGCGGTGTGCGCAGCAGGGATCGGGCATCGTCGAGATAGCGGCGGACCGGGTCGCCGGTCACCCTGACCTCGACGATCGACCGCTCGCGACGCTGCACCTCGAGCACTGTCGCGTCGAGCTGCATGCGGCGCACCGCCTCGGCGAGGCGCTCGTCATGGGTGAACACCACCACCTGCCGCGAGGCCGCCACCTCGGCGAGCACCCTGGCCAGCCCGTCCACCTTCGCGGGATCCATCGCCTGCACCGGGTCGTCGATCATCACGAACCGGAAAGGGCTGTGCGCCACCGTGGCTCGCGGCAGGAACAGCGACAGTCCGAGCGCATGCAGCTCCCCCTGGCTCATCACGCCGAGCGCCGCGCCGTCCACCTCGTCGACGGTCACATCGAGCAGCACCCGCCGCGCTGTGCCCGCGCTGCCCTGCAACCGAATCGCCCCGAGCTCGACATTGCTCTGCTGCCGCAGGGTGCTCCACACCCACCGTGCCGTGGTCTCCAGCGGCCGCATCCGCTCCTCGCGGATCGTCGCCGTCGCCGCCTTGAGCCAATCGGCCGCCTTCTTCACCACCCGCAGCTCGCTCGCGTGGTCGGCGACGGCGCGGGCGGGGTCGAGCCACGCGAGAACGCGCGGGACCAACGGCGACCACACCGCATCCAGACGGTCCAGTTCGGTGCGCGTATCCCGTTGCAGTGCGGCGAGTTCCGCGGTGAGGTCGGCGTGAATCGTGCGCAGCCGGTCCGGGAGCCGGCCTTCGTAGCCGGCCGTCGCGAGCGCGGCCCACTCCGACCAGAGCTGTCCGACGATGTCGCGCTGTTTACGCAACGAGTCCGACGTGGCGTACGGCGCGGGCGCATCCGCCCGGCGACCCGCCGGATCGAACGCCGGCCCCGAGAGATTCACTGCGCCGGCACCGACCGCGATTGCCGAACCGAACTCGATCGGCAGGTCTGCGGGGAGGTTGCGGGCCGCTGTCAGAGCCGTGTCGAATTCCGCCGTGGCCGCCTGTAGGGCCGCGAGTTCCCGAGTGCGGTAGGCGATTTCGGTATCGGCGGCGGCGAGCCAGTCGGCGTCGAGTTCGTCGCGTCCACAGACCGGGCAGGGGCACGAACCTGCCGTCGAGACGTGTGCGCGCGCCCGCGTGAGCAATTCGAGCACTCGCAGATCGGCTTCGGTATCGACGGTCTCGTGGCGCGCCACATTCCGGGCTGCTTCGGCGAGTCGATCGGTCGTGGCGGCAACCCGCGCGATATCGGGCAACGACAGACGCAGGATCGCGCGCAAACCCTCCGGCCCGTCGATGCCGAGGACCGAACCGGCCACCGCGCCCGCCACCGCGTCGAGATCGGGGTCCGGCGTGCGCAGCAGGTCGGCCACGGCACGGGCCCGTTCGTCATCGGCCTCGGCCAGCTCGACCAGCAGGTCGGCGCGGGACTGACGCGAATCCTTCACGGCGCGTTCGAGTTCGAGCTTGCGCAATCGGATCTGTTCGGCTGCGGCGGCCAGCTCGTCCAGGCCGAGCAGGCGATGCAGCGCGTCGAACAGATCGCTCGGCTTCCCGTCGACGAGCGCGCCGAGCTCGCTGTAGGACAGGAACGGCCGGTACAGATCGAGTCGCCTGCGCCGTCCGTGCGGGTCGACCGAGGCCGCCGGTTCGGATCCACGCCGCTCGGTCCACCGCGCGTCGGCCAGGTCCGCACTCGGGTCCCAGCTGGTCGCGACCGAGAGTGCGGGGTCGTCGCCCGCCGTGAGCAGCTCGACGTCGATCCGGGCGGTCTCGGGTTCGTGCAGGTTGCGCCATCCCTCGCGCCAGGTGGTCGAGCGACCGTCCCAGCGGCGATTCCCGCCGGTCAACGCGAATTCCGCGGCCTCGGCGAAACTCGATTTCCCGCTGCCGTTGCGACCGACCACCAGGGTCAGGCCGGGCCCCGGATTCAACCGCAGCGTCGCCGCGGGACCGATTCCCCGGAAACCCTGCACGGTGATCGACCGCAGAAAGACCCCGGTATCACCGGAATCCGTTGCGGCCGAGTCACCGTCGACAGCTGTGAGCGCGGCGAGCACGCAATCGGCGACCCGTTCCTCCACTGCCGGGTCGGCGGCGAGCTCGCGCGCGACCACCTCGGCGATCCGATCCGAGCACACTTGCGACATCCCCCTTCGCGTCGGCGCGCAACGCGGCGATCCTGGTTGAAACGCTACCCGATCGCCGGATGTTCGCCCAGGGGATGCGCAGGGCCCTCAGCGAATCTGCCCGCGGGAGTGGAATGGCCATCGCGGCGCCACGGCGGGCCCTCGATGTCCACCCCTCGCCCACCCCGGCGGGCAGCTCGATGAGGTGTTCACACCCGCGTTACGCTGCGTCGAGCAGCGCGGGCGGTCCGGGCGGTGCCGAACAGGTCAGAATGCCAGAGATCGCGACCCAGGGCAAGAGCTGGAGCACGAATTTGCCGCGGCACCAGTGTTTTCCGAGCGTTACGCCGCCGGGTCCGCCAGTTGTCGGTGGGTTGCGGTAGATATTCGGCGAACACGAGAACGGGGGAACCGATGACCGAGCAACGCACGCCGTGGACCGAGGACCAGGTCCGCGCGCTCGCGCCCGATGCGAGCTCACTGGCTGCCGCACGCAAGCTGGCCGGTCGCTGGCGCGAGACCGGCACCGCGGGCAATGCGGTGTGGGGGCTGTGTCAGGGCAGTGGCGCCAAGCCGTATCAGGCGATCGTCGACCTGGACGGGCCCGCGTACAAGTGCTCGTGCCCCAGCCGCAAGTTCCCGTGTAAGCACACGCTGTCGCTGTTGCTCACGTGGTCGAGTGGCCAGACCCCCGTCCAGCAGGCGCCCGCCGACTTCGCGGCCGAGTGGCTGGCCGGGCGGGCCGCGAAGGCCGCCGCGCCGGCGAAGGCCAAGGCTGCGAGCACGCCGTCGCAGGCCACCGTCGAGCAGCGGCGGGCGCGGGTATCCGCCGGGCTCACCGAACTGGAGGTCTGGCTCACCGACCAGATCCGGACCGGGCTGGCCCAGACCGACCGTTCGTACGCCGCCTACGAGGCCATCGCGGCTCGGATGGTCGATGCCCAGGCGCCCCGGATCGCCGAGGCCCTGCGCAGGCTGCCCACCGCGGTCGTCACCACCGAACACTGGCCCGAACTGCTGTTGCGCGAGTACGCCCGCCTGCACCTGCTGGTGCTGGCCCATCGCAGGCTCGACGCCCTCCCCGAGCCGCTGCGGGCGGGGATCCGCACCCATATCGGCTACCCGACGCCGGCCGAGTCGGTGCTGAACGAGCCCGCGGTGCGGGATCGCTGGTTGGTGCTCGGCATGCGGGCGAGCGAGGAGGAGCGACTGCACACGCGCCGCACCTGGCTGCGCGGTCGCGGTAGCGGACGGTGGGCCCTGCTCATCGAACATTCCTTCGCCACCCCGAATTTCACCGGCGAGGTGCCCGCACCCGGCAACGAGGTGGACGCCGAACTGCACTATTACCCCGGCGCGGTGTCCCTGCGCGCGCAGTGGGGCACCCGCCACGGCGCACCCGAACCCTTCACCACCGTCCCCTCGGTCGGCGGCGCCACGATCGACGACGCGCTCGACGCCTACGCGGGTGCGTTGAGTGCGGATCCGTGGCTGCGTTCCTGGCCCGCGCTGCTCGCCGATGTCGTGCCGGTGCTCGACGAGACCAGATGGCAGCTCGTCGCATCCGACGGCACCGCGCTGCCGCTGGCCGCGGGCGCGCGCCCGTGGCGGCTGGTCGCGGTCGCGGGTGGTCACCCGGTGACGGTGTGCGGCGAGTGGCGAGCCGACGGCTTCGACCCGATCTCGGTGTTGTGCGCAGGCGAGGTGAGCGATCTGGAAACCGAATTCCCCACCGAAACCACCCCGACCCCCGCGCTGGCCGAACTCGTCTCGGTGGCGCTGCTCGGCACCGCCCGGCGCAGCGCCGACGGTGTCCACCTCGACTCCGCGGTCGCCGCCGCCGTTCCGCAGCACGCGGGCGAACCGGCCACCCGGCTGCTCCACACCGCCGCGCTACAAGACCTGTATCTGCGCGGCGGACAACTCCCGCGTACCGCGGCGAAACCCGAACCCGCCATCGATGATCCGCGCCCGCTTCTGCCGCGCCCCGCCGCCGACCGCCTCAGCCGCCTCCTCGCGGACAAGTCCCCGTTCTTGACCGAATGGTTCACTGCGGCAACACCATTCGACTTCCGCCTGCCCGATGTGCTGTGTGTCCAGGCGCTCTCGGCGGCCTCCGACACCACGCTGCGTCCGCCACTGCTGCGACTGGCAGGCCGCCGCGGACGCTGGCTCGCCGCGCGCAACCTGGCATGGGCGAAACTGGTCGACGAGTTCCCTGCCGACGTTGCCACATCGTCGGCGGAGGGGAAAACCCACAACAGCCGGCCGGAGCTGACGGCGAGCGCCGCCGACGCCCAGGTCGACATCGACGCGAGCACGACCCGGAGCGCCGGGCCGACAACGTCCCCGGATCACGATGCCGATTCCGGCACCACTGCCGACTCGGGCTCCGGTACGGAGCCGGGCGCGCCCGCTGTCCACGATGTCTGGTTGTTCGGCACATCCGGCGAGCGAAAGGACTGGTTCGCGCGTACTCGCCGGGCCGATCCGGCCGCGGCGCTGACCGTGTTGACCGCTGCGTGGCCGAAGGAGTCGGGGCCGGTGAAGGCGGAACTGCTGGGGCTGCTCGCCGATGGGCTGAGTCCGGCCGACGAAGCCCTGCTCGAGCGGGCCCTCGACGACCGGCGCGGTGATGTCCGGCGCACCGCCACGACGCTGCTGAACAAGCTCCCGGATACCGCTTTCGGGCGGCGGATGGCGGCGCTGGTGGCGTCGTGGATCCGGGTGGCGGACGACGGGACGGTAGACGTACGGGTACCCGCGGAGCTCGACGCGCAGGCCCGGCGCGACGGCATCACCGATGCGACCGATCAAGCGAAATTGCGCTGGGACACCCCTGATTCGACGATCACGACGCTGCACCAGGCGATCGCCGCCACTCCGCTCACCGCATGGTCCTCGATCGTGCGGGCCCCCGGCGAGCAGACCCCGACCACCGCGTTGACCCTGTCGCTGCCGCCCCGCTACGCCAAGGCGATCGTGGACGGCTGGGTCGATGCCACGCTCGCCCAGCACGACACCGCGTGGGCCCGTGCGCTGTTCGCCCACGCGACCCCGACCGAGCAGGCGGTGCTGCGGCGTCGCGAACTGTTCACGCTGCTCGATGCCGCCGACCGGATCGAGCACGTGCTCGACCTGGACGCGCACCAGCTCAACGAACTACACGCGATCCTGCCCGGCCTCGATCATCCGTGGCCGCAACCCGTCGCCGACCATGTGCTGCGGTTGCTCGGCGAGCGCGCCCGCACCACCGCGCGGCAGCCGCACGCCAGTGCGGGCGTGTACACCGACCGGGCGCTGCTCACGGCCGCGAGCGTCCACCTACCTGTCGAACTCGCGTCGCGCGTCAGCGCGCTCGCCGACACCACCGACGATCCCGCCTGGCACCAGGCATTCCACCGACTCGCCCACGATCTCACCGATCGTGCCACCATGCTCGAGGAGCTGCGTTGACCACCATCGAACCCTCCACCCCCCTGCTGCGTCCCCACGCCGAACAGGCCTTCGCCGACGAGTTGGCCGCCCTGGACCGCGTCGACGATCGCGTGCGCCCGCCGTCCTGGAAACTGTCGCCGTGGGCCGTGGTCACCTACATTCTCGGCGGCACCCTCGACGACGGCACCGTGATCACGCCCAAATATGTCGGCCCGCGCCGGCTGATGGAGGTCGCGGTCGCCACCCTCGCCACCGACCGCGCCCTGCTGCTCCTCGGGGTGCCCGGCACCGCGAAAACGTGGGTTTCCGAGCATCTTTCGGCCGCCATCAGCGGCGAGTCGACCCTGCTCGTGCAGGGCACCTCCGGTACGGCGGAAGAAGCGATCCGCTACGGCTGGAACTACGCCCGTCTGCTCGCCGAGGGGCCGAGCGACGCCGCTCTGGTCGCGTCACCGGTGATGACCGCTATGCGCACCGGCGCCATCGCACGCATCGAGGAGCTCACCCGCATCCCCTCCGATGTGCAGGACGCGCTGATCACCATCCTGTCCGAGAAGACCCTGCCGGTGCCCGAGCTGGGCGGGGAAGTACAGGCGGCCAAGGGTTTCAACGTCATCGCCACCGCCAACGATCGCGACCGCGGCGTCAACGATCTCTCCTCGGCCCTGCGGCGCCGCTTCAACACCGTGGTGCTGCCGCTGCCCGCCGACGAGGATTCCGAGGTCGCCATCGTCAGCCGTCGCGTCGAACAGCTCGGCGCCGCACTGGAATTGCCGACCGTTCCCGCCGCCGCCGAGGAAGTCCGCCGCGTGGTGCGGGTCTTCCGCGAACTGCGCTCCGGCATCACCGCCGACGGCCGCACCAAGCTCAAATCCCCCTCGGGCACCCTGTCCACCGCCGAGGCGATCTCGGTGATCACCAACGGCCTCGCCCTGTCCGCCCACTTCGGCGACGGCGTGCTGCGCGCCTCCGACATCGCGGGCGCCGTGCTCGGCTCGGTGATCAAGGACCCGGTGGCCGACACCGTGATCTGGACCGAATACCTCGAGGCCGTGGTCCGGGAACGCCCCGACTGGGCCGACTTCTACCGGGCCTGCCGCGAAATCGCCGGCTGAGAACCGCCCGAAGGGGAGGACGGAACACACACCACACATGGGGTTTTCGATGAGTCAACGCAACAAGGCGACCCACCCGGCCACCGGTGACACCACACCGGGCGAGCCGGCGAGCCGTGCCGAAATCCGCGAGAGCTCCGACTCGGATACGGGCGAGACGCGCGCGGTCACCACCGAGGCCGAAGCCGGTGCGGGTTCGGTGACCGACACGAATTCGAGTGCGGGCGCGGCGGCGGTGACGCGGGTGTTCGGCATCCGTCACCACGGGCCCGGATCAGCACGCTCGCTGCGCCACGCGCTCGAGGAGTTCCGGCCCGACGCCATTCTCATCGAAGGCCCCGCCGACGCTGATCCGCTCGTCGGGTTCGTCGCCGCCGACACGATGGCCCCACCGGTCGCGTTGCTCGCCTACGTCCCGGATTCGCCTGCCCGCGCCGCATTCTGGCCGTTCGCCGTGTTCTCCCCCGAGTGGCAGGCGATGCGCTACGGCGTCGAGCACGCCGTCCCGGTCCGCTTCTGCGACCTCCCCGCCACGAACGTCCTCGCCGCCGACGACGATGCCCGTGGCGGCGGCTCCGACCCGCTGGCCGCCCTGGCCTCGGCCGCGGGCTACGACGACGCCGAACGCTGGTGGGACGCGGTCGTCGAATCCGTGCCCGACAGCGCGGCTTTCGACGCCATCACCGAGGCGATGACCGCCCTGCGTGAGGATGCCCGACACGCCGCGATCACGCCACCCACAGCGGACGCGCCACCGCAGCTCGGCGCGACGGCACCGACCGACACCGAAGTCCCCGACCCGGTAGTACTTTCGCCACTCGACGCTCCTGAGCTGCTGGAGAAGCCTTCGACAGGGAACGGATTCGAGTTCCCTGCAGCCGCGGATCGACATGAGCCCGCGATGGCGCCGCTGATCGTCGACCAGCACACGCTGGTCCGCGAGGCGCATATGCGGCAGGTGATGCGGCAGGTGCTCAAGGGTGGTACGAAGCGGTTGGCGGTGGTGTGTGGTGCCTGGCACGCGCCCGCGTTGGTCGAACCGCTCGGTCCCGCCGCACCGGATATGCGACTGCTCAAGGGTTTGCCGAAGACGAAGGCCGCGTTGACCTGGGTGCCGTGGACGCATTCGCGGTTGGCGGCCGGGTCCGGCTACGGGGCAGGCGTCACCTCGCCCGGCTGGTATCACCACCTGTTCACCGAGACCGAGCGGCCGGTGGCGCGCTGGCTGACCAAGGTCGCCGGAGTGTTGCGCTCGCACGATCTGCCGGTGTCGAGTGCGCACATCATCGAGGCGGTGCGGCTGGCGGACACCCTCGCCGCGTTGCGCGGCAGGCCGCTGCCGGGATTGTCCGAGGTCACCGAGGCTGTGCGGTCGGTGATGTGCGGTGGCGACGAGACCATGCTGCGACTGGTGGTCGACGAACTGGTCGTCGGCGAGACGCTCGGCGGTGTTCCCGAGGACACTCCGACGGTCCCCTTGGCGGCCGACCTGCGGGCGCGCTGTAAAACTCTGCGGCTCAAGCAGGAGGCGCTCGCTCGAAATATCGACCTCGACCTGCGCAAAGAGCGCGATGTCGAGCGGTCGCATCTGCTGCACCGCCTGCGCCTGCTCGGTATCGGCTGGGGCACTCCGACCACCGGCGAGGTCCGCAGCACCGGCACCTTCCGTGAGACGTGGACCCTGCGCTGGGAACCCGAATTCGAGGTCCGCATCGTCGAGGCTGCGGTCTGGGGCACGACCCTGCGCACCGCCGCGGAGACCAAGATCCTCGACACCGCGAGCCGCGACGACGTCACCGTCACCGCGCTCGCCGACGCACTGGAAATGGCCCTGCTCGCCGACCTGGGCGGCGCCACCGAAGGATTGATCACCAGGCTCGAAGCCGCCGCCGCCCTCGACCACGATGTCACCCATCTGCTCGGCGCCCTCCCCGGCCTGACCCGCACCCTGCGCTACGGCGATGTTCGCGGCACCGACACCAAGGCCCTGGCCCACGTCGCCGACGGCCTGCTGGTGCGGATCTGCGCGGGCCTGCCCGGCGCCGTCACCGGCCTCGACACCGATGCCGCCCAGGCCCTGCGCACCCAGATCGACGCCGCGCACACCGCGATCAGCACCCGCGACGACGAGCACGCCACCACCGAATGGCTGGCCACCCTGCACCGCATCGCCGATCGCGACGACGTACACGGCGCGATCGGCGGCCGCGCGGTGCGCCTGCTGTGCGACGCCGAACGCATCGACGACGCCGAATCCGCCCGCCGACTGGCCGCCGCACTGTCCGTCGGCAACACCCCCGCCGCCAAGGCCGCCTGGATCGACGGCTTCCTCGGCGGCCGCGGTCTGCTCCTGGTCCACGACCGAGAGCTGTTGCGCCGCATCGACGAATGGCTCCGCGACCTCAACGAAGACCAGTTCGTCGCCACCCTGCCGCTGCTGCGCCGCACCTTCGGCTCCTTCGAATCCGGCGAACGCCGGGCCATCAGCCAGGCCCTGCGAGACACCGGCTCAGCACCGACCACCGCCGACGGCCCCGCCGCGGTCGACCCGATCCGTGGGCAACTGGCGTTGCGCGCAGCGACCGCGATCCTGGGGGCCGCTGGGTGACCCACCTCCGCAGACGCCCGACACCCACTCGCCACCGCATCCCGCTCGACCACCAGGAGCACCGATGACCGAACCCGACGAAACCCATTCGCGCCGTTGGCGTCTCGTGCTGGGAACCGCCGCCGAAGAACAGCTCGGTGGGTTGCGCTCCGGTGCCGATCAGGCGATGGACCAGGCACTGTCCGCCCTCTACAACACCGGTGAAGCCGGCGGTTCGACGAAAAGGTCTGGTGGACTGGGTGGTTCAGCGCCCCGAGTCGCGCGCTGGCTCGGCGATATCCGCACCTACTTTCCCGCGACTGTGGTCGAGGTGATGCAGCGCGATGCCGTGGACCGGCTCAACCTCACCCAACTGTTGCTGGAGCCCGAGCTGCTGGAATCGGTCGAGCCCGATGTACATCTGGTGGGCACACTGCTCGGCCTCAACCGGGTGATGCCCGAAACCACCAAGGCCACCGCGCGCATGGTGGTCGAGAAGGTGGTGCGCGAGATCGAGCAGCGCATCGCCGCCAAGACCGTGGCCGCGGTCTCGGGCGCCATCAACCGTGCCGCCCGCACTCATCGCCCGAAACTGCGCGATATCGATTTCAACCGGACCATCCGCAAGAATCTCGCCAACTACCTGCCCGAACACCGCTCCATCGTGCCCGAGCGGCTCGTCGGCTACGGCCGCAAGTCGCAGTCGATCCAGCGCGATGTGGTGCTGGCCATCGACCAATCCGGCTCGATGGCGGCCAGCGTCGTCTACGCCTCGGTGTTCGGTGCCGTCCTCGCGTCCATGCGGTCGCTGAAGACCTCGCTGGTCGTGTTCGACACCGAGATCGTCGATCTCACCGATCAGCTCAGCGACCCGGTCGACGTCCTGTTCGGCACCCAGCTCGGCGGTGGCACCGACATCAATCGCGCCATCGCCTACTCGCAGACGCTGATCACCCGGCCCACCGACAGCCTCTTCGTGCTCATCTCCGACCTCTACGAAGGCGGTGTACGCAACGAGATGCTGCGCCGCTGCCATGCGATGAAAGAGGCGGGTGTCCAGGTGGTGGTGCTGCTCGCGCTCTCCGACGAGGGCGCGCCCGCCTACGACCACGACAACGCCGCGGCACTGGCAGCGCTCGGCATCCCCGCCTTCGCCTGCACCCCCGACAAGTTCCCGGACCTGCTCGCCACCGCGCTGGACCGCGGCGACATCACGCGCTGGGCCGACACCAACGCCCCGGCGGTGTGATCGCGCCCCGGGGAACGTGGCGGGACTCGGCAGCGTTGCGAGCCCGCGCCAACTAGGCTGCGAACGATCGGGTTCGTTGGACGGGGTGAGGCGATGTTGCGGCGCGGGGCGGTGTTCGCCGGTTTCGTCATCGAGCGTGAGCTGGGACGTGGCGGCATGGGCGCGGTGTACGCGGCAAGAGACCGCAGGCTGCCGCGGCTGACCGCGTTGAAGCTGATGCACCGTGACCTGTTCGCCGACTTCGAGATCCGCGCCAGATTCGAACGCGAAGCCGACCTGGTGGCCCAGCTCGACCACCCGAACATCATCACCGTCTACGACCGCGGCGTCGACGAAGAGCGTCTCTGGATAGCCATGCAGTTCGTGGACGGTGTCGACGCCTCGGCGGTGCCGGTGCAGCAGTTCGGGAGCGAGCGGATCGCCCAGATCGTCACCCAGACCGCGAGTGCGCTCGACTACGCCCACCGCCAGGGCGTTCTGCACCGCGACGTGAAGCCCGCCAACATCCTGTTGTCGCACACCGCGGGTGTCGGCGCGGGCTTCGACGAACGAGTCGTGCTGACCGACTTCGGCATCGCGAAACTCCTCGACGACACCGGCGGCCTCACCCGCACCGGCCAGTTCACCGCCACCATCGCCTACGCCTCGCCCGAACAACTCAGCAGCGCACCACTCGACGGCCGCGGCGATCAATACTCCCTGGCCTGTACGGTTTTCCGCCTCCTCACCGGCACCGGCCCCTTCGACGCCCCCAACCCGGCCACCGTCATGCTCGGCCACCTCAACGCCCCGCCTCCCGCGGCCAGCACCCGCCGCACCACCCTGTCCACCGCGGTCGACACCGTCCTGTCGAAGGCCATGGCCAAAGACCCGACCCACCGCTTCCCCACCTGCACCGCGTTCGCCACCGCGCTCACCGAGGCACTGCGCCATCGCCCACCCACACCGCCGGCGTCCGGCCGCATCCCGACCGCCGGGCCGCGGCGAACCGCCTCTGCTCCCGAGGTGCGCCCGACCGGAACACCGCTGCCGCCGAGCGCCGGTTCCAGGCTTGAGTCGCGCACATCCTCGAGTCACCCGAATGCCGGTCGGCGACATGACCCGACCGTTGTCCGCAACACCATGTCCGAGCCGGAAAGCAGCGTCTCGGTCGACGTTCGTGGCTTCGACACCGCCGTGTCCGCCCGGCCGGGATCGCCACCCGACCTCACCTCGAACCCGGCCGCGAATCCCCGTTCTCCCCACGGCCGGATCGATACACGCGCTTCCTCGACCTACGGCAGGGACGCGCGAGACACCAGCACCGCACCGGTATGGCTCGACGCCGTACACGGCTGTCTGCTCGGCGGGGCGATCGGCGATGCCCTCGGCGCTCCGGTGGAAACCCGTTCGCTGCAACAGATCCGGAACGAGTACGGCCACGCCGGGCTGACCGACGTCGACCCGCTTCGCATCTCCGAGGAGACCCAGCTGACGGCCTTCACCGTAGAAGCGCTGATCCGCGGGTCGGTGCGGGCCAGGGCCAAGGGCATCGGCGGAGCGACGATGGGCCTGCTGCAGCAGGGCATGCTCGTGTGGTTGCGCGGGCAGGTCACCGAAATGCCGGAGCAGCCCTTCGCGCTGTACAGCGCCCTCAGCGACTACCCCGAGCTGATCGAGCAACGTGGCGTGGCGAATTCGGTCTACACCGCGCTGCGTCACGCGGCCGCCCGGAAAGCGCCGATGAATCCGCTCGGCACCCGCGACCAGCCCATCAACCATTCCAAGGGCAGCGGCGCGGTGATGCGCGCGGCTCCCTGTGGATTCGGTTACGCCGCAGACCGTTCCGGAGCCGCGACCGATACCATCTTCGAATTGGGTTGCGATGCGGCCGCGCTCACCCATGGTCATCCCAGCGGTTGGCTGCCCGCGGGCACCCTGTCCGCCCTGATCTATCAGCTCTCGCGCGGCGCCGACACCGCCACCGCCCTCTCGCGCGCCCGCACCGAGCTGACGGGCTACTCCGACCACGGGGAGACCTCGGCCGCCTTGAACGCGGCCAACCGGCTGGCCGCCCGGATCGAACGCGAAAGGCGCTATCCCACACCGGAAGATGTCGAGACGCTCGGCCAGGGATGGATCGGTCCAGAGGCCCTGTCGATCGCCGTCTTCGCCACCCTCGCCGCCGAAGGACTCGGCGGCTCGCCCCACGACATCGTCCGCACCGGACTCCTGCTGTCGGTCAACCACTCCGGCGACAGCGACGCCACCGGTTCGATCGCGGGCAGTCTTCTCGGCGCCCGGTACGGCCGTTCCGCACTCCCGCGAGGTTGGGCGAATGCGGTCGATGCGCGCCCGATTCTCGATCTCCTGGCCACTGGCTACTGCACGGAATTCGGCCTCACACCACCGAGTGACTCCCACGGGATACCACCAGAACACTGGTGGAACCGCTACCCGGGCTGGCCCCCGTCCGGCTAGTTCCGCACTGACCCCAGTGGCCGTCAGATATTGCCCAGTCGATCGACCACGAGCGGCGTACCGCGCCCCATGACACCGTTCGACCCCCCACCGAGAACTCCGGTGGGGGGTCGAACGTGCCTGTGCCGCCTACAGATCCGCGATAGCCGCCAACGGCGGCGTCCGCGCGGCCCGCACACCCGGCCACACCGCGGCCAGCACACCCACCACACCGGACGCGATCAGCACGATCACCAGCTGCGACCACGGAATGGTGATCTGGTCGATGCCCATATCGCGCAGGGTGCGCAGGAATCCGACCCCGAGCGCGATGCCGAGCACCAGGCCGACGATCGCGCCGAAGATGGCGATCAGCATGGACTCCAGGTAGATCGTGCGACGCACCTGCGCACGCTGGGTGCCGACCGCGCGCAGCATGCCGATCTCGCGCCTGCGCTCCACCACCGACAGCGCCAGGGTGTTGATGATGCCGAGCACCGCGATCACCACCGCCAGCGCGAGCAGCCCGTAGAGGATGGCGAGCAGGGTGTTGATCTGCTGACCCTGCGCGCCCTTGAACTGTTCGTGGTCCTGGACCTGCACCACCACGAACGGTTCGGTGGCCTTCTCCAGGTTCGCCCGCATCGCGGTGAGATCGGCCCCCGGCGCGGCCTTGACCAGCACGAAGACATTGGTGCGCAGACTCTGTGGCATCAACTGCTCGTAGATACCGGGATCGACCACCATGGGCCCGAGCAGCGGCGAGTCGGCGAAGATGCCCCCGATCGTGAGCTCGATCTGCTTCTTGTCGAGACTGGTGATGGTGACCTTGTCGCCGAGCTTCCACCCGCGCTCGGTCGCCTCGGTCTCGTCGATGAGCGCGCCACCGGCGGGGATCGTGGTGGTGCCGCTGATCATGTCGATGTCCATCACCGGGTCGATCGGACCATCCGGTGAGGTGGCGCCGATCTGCTCGTCGCCGACCTTGAAGGCGACGATCCGGATCCCGGTGACATCGCTGACGCCGGGAACATCGGTGCGCACCGCGTCGACCGCACCGATCGGCGCACCGATCATCTGCGGACCGGCGAGCACGTACTCGGCCTTCACACCCTTGTCGATGAGCACACCGACACTCGTCTTCGCCGAAGCACCGAGAATGCCGATCGCCGAGACCAGCATCAGGCCGAGGGTGAGCGCGAACGCGGTGGCGGCGGTACGCCGCGGGTTACGCGTGGCGTTGTTGCGCGCCATCTGCCCGATCGCGCCGAACGGCCTGGTGAGCACCCCGAGCACGAGCACCATCGGCCGCGACAACGCCGGCGCCGCCAACAGCACTGCCAGAATCAGCCCGAGCGCGCCGACACCGACGGTCACCGCGGAGCCCTTGCCGGTGCCCTGCGCACCCACGTACACGAGCACGCCACCGGCGACGGCCATCACCGCGCCGATGATCGTGCGCAGCCGCAACGAATCACCCGCGCTGGCGAACTCGGACCGCATGGCCTCCACCGGCGGCACCTTCGCCGCCCGGCGAGCGGGCGCATAGGCGCTGGCCACGGTGACGATCAGGCCGACGAGCAGCGCGACGATCGCGGTACGCGGCAACACGGTCAGCGACCCCGTCGGCAGTCCGAGATCGAACGCGTTGAGCAACGCCGACAACCCGTAGGCCAGCCCGATGCCCGCGGCCAGCCCGAGCGCGCTACCGATCAGCCCGATCACGATCGCCTCGGACACGACCGATCGCCCGACTTGCTGACGACTCGCTCCGATCGCGCGCAGCAGCGCGAGTTCGCGCAGCCGCTGGGCCACGATCATCGAGAAGGTGTTGTAGATGATGAACGTGCCGACGATCAGCGCGATCGCGCCGAAGGCGAGCAGGAAGTAGTTGATGAAGGTGAGCGCCTCGGAGATCTCCTTCTTCATGTCCTCGCGGACCTCGTCGGAGTTCTGCACCTTGTAGTTGGGCAGGCCGGCGGCGAGCTGATCGCGCAGGTCATCGGCCGAAACACCGGGCGCCGCGGCGATGTCGGCGTAGGCCACGTGCGACCCGTCGGTGAACAGCTTGCGGCCCTGCGGCTCGGTGAACATCACCGCGACCACACCGCCGCCCTCGGCGCCCGGCATCTCGTAGATGCCCGACAGCGTCACCTCGAACGGGTCACCCTTGGACGGAATCAGCACCTTGGTCTTGTCGCCGACCTTCAGCCCGGCCTTCTCGGCGCCACCGGCGTTGAGCGCGATCTCGTTCGGCTGGGTGGGCGCGGCGCCCGACAGGAACTTCTCGGGTTCCTCGACGGACTTGTCGGGCGGCAGGTAGGACAGGCCGAAACTCGGTGCGCCACCGGTCTGCACGGCCTTCTTGCCGTCGGGCTCGAGCAGCACGACCGGGCCGTTCACGGCGGGCGCGACCCTGGCTACGCCGGGAGTCTTGGCCAGCGCGTCGACGATGTTCGTCGGTACGCCCAGTGATTGGCGGTCCGCGGGGCCCACGCGCACGTCGACGCCCTGGGCCTGGCCTTCGAAAATCCCGTCGAAGGTGCGCTGCAGGGTGTCGGTGAAGACGAACGATCCGGAGATGAACGCGGTACCGAGCACCACCGAAAGCAAGGTCAATGCCAAACGCACCTTGTGCGCGGCGAGGTTACGCAAGGCGACCTTGCGCATGGGATTGCTCATCGGGTTTCCAGCGCCTTCATCCGGTCGAGGATCGAATCCTGGGTCGGGTCGCGCAGCTCGTCGACGATGCGACCGTCGGCGAGGAACACGACGCGGTCGGCATAGGCGGCCGCGCGCGGGTCGTGGGTGACGATCACGACGGTCTGGCCGAACTCGTCGACCGAGGCGCGCAGGATCGAGAGCACCTCGCCCGAGGAATGCGAGTCCAGGTTGCCGGTCGGCTCGTCACCGAAGATGATCTCCGGCTTGCCCACCAGCGCACGCGCACACGCCACCCGCTGCTGCTGGCCGCCGGACAGTTCGGACGGCCGGTGCTCGAGGCGGTCGCCGAGACCGAGGCGCTTGACCACGGTGTCGAGCCATTCCTGGTCGGCCTTGCGACCCGCGATATCGAGCGGGAGGGTGATGTTCTCCAGCGCGGTGAGCGTCGGGACCAGGTTGAACGCCTGGAAGACGAAACCGATCCGGTCGCGCCGCAGTGCCGTCATCTGTTTGTCGGACAGGCCGGTGAGCGCGGTGTCGCCGATGCGGACCTGACCTGCGCTGGCGCTGTCGAGCCCGGCCAAGCAGTGCATCAGCGTCGACTTGCCCGAACCCGATGGGCCCATGATCGCGGTGAATTCGCCCTTCGCGAAGTCAGCCGACACCCCGTCCAGGGCCTTGACCTGTGTATCTCCCGATCCGTACAGCTTGACCAGATCGAGCGCGGCGGCCGCGATATCGGTAGCGGCCGCCGCATCGGCGGCCTCGGTGCCCAAGGCGTGCGAAGTCATGCTGTCCAGTCTGGCTGCCCACCGAGAACCGCGCCATCCGGGATCCCCCCGATACCGCAGGTCTTACCGACCTCTCAGCGAACGACCCATTCGAAGGCGTCGGCCTCCGAGCGCGCGCCTTCCAGCGCGCGGGAGCGGTTGGGCTCGCCGAGCTCGGCGAGGAGTTCTTCGGTGAGCCCGACCAGGTCGGCCAGCGAGGCCGGGGTGAACCAGTCGGGCCTGGTCGCGAAGAGGATGTCCTCGGACGCGGTATTGCCGCTGGCACCGGGAGCGAAGGGGCAGCCGCCGAGGCCGCCCAGTGCACCGTCGACCATGGTCGCGCCCGCGGCGACGGCCGCGAGCGTGTTGGCCACGCCCATGCCCCAGGTGTCGTGACCGTGGAAGACGATGCGGCGCGGCGGGGTGGTGTCGCGGACGGCGGCGACCAGGGCGCCCACCTGACCAGGGTGGGCCTGGCCGAGGGTATCGGCGAGGACGATGTCGGCGGCGCCGTCGGTGCGCGGATCATTCGCGATGGCGAGCACCCGGCCGGGATCGACGGGACCGTCGAACGGGCAGGTGAACGTGGTGGCCAGGCACAGCTGGATCGCACCGCCCGCCTCGTGGGCGAGGCGGATCGCCGCGGGCATCGCCGCCACCGAGGTCTCGGTATCGCGGCCGATATTGGCCCTGTTGTGCGCGTCGGACACCGAGAAGCAGTACTGGAAATTGCGCGCGCCCGCCGCGGCGGCCTTCTCGACATGGCGCGGGGTCGCCACCCACACCCAGCATTTCGCCAGTTCGTCCGGGGTGAGCGCCGCGATCAACTCGAGCGAGTTGGCCATCGGCGCGACCAGATCCGGCCGCGCCATCGAACCGATCTCCAGCGCGGGCACGCCCGCGGCGAGCAGTCTGCGCACCACATCGATCTTCTGCTCCACCGGCAGCACCTTGCCGGTGAGCTGCAAACCGTCGCGCAGCGTCACATCACGCAGCAGCGGTGCGGTCACCGCCGCTGCTCCGGTTCCCGCGCGGGCACGCACATCACGCCACCGCACGGTTTGTCGCCCACGCTGGCCGGGGTGGGGTGGACCGTCGGACGCACATGACCCGGGCCGCGCGGCTCCCACTTGTTGCGCACCGGCGGGCGGCGCCTGCCGTGTACTCGCCTCGTCACAGTGCCTCCAGCGCGTCGATCTGATCTTCACTCATCCCGAGCAGCCCGCCGAGCACCTCTCTGGTGTGCTCGCCGAGGTCGGGGCCGACATTGCGGATCGGTAGGGATGCGTCCCC
>NZ_JBHWZY010000007.1:0-23169 GCF_042727815.1 Nocardia sp. NPDC060220 | reverse complement strand
GGAAGTTCTGCGCCAGATCGGTCTGGATCTTCTTCAGCAACTCGGCCCGCTTGGTGGGGTCGCCCTCGGTGGTCTCGGCGGTGAGCTGGGCATTGATGCCGGGGTTCTCGAAGTGCGACTGCAGGAAGTTGTTCGGGCCGAAGAACGGCGTCAGGTAGTTGTCGGCGTCCGGGAAGTCCGGGAACCAGCCGAACTGGTACATCGGGTAACCGTCGGAGGCGCGCTCCTTCTGGTAGGTCACCCACTCGGTGGACTGCAGGTTCACCTTGAACAGACCCGAGGCCTCCAGCTGCGACTTGACCGCCGCGTACTCCTCCGAGGAGCTCGAGCCGTAGTGATCGGGGTTGTACTGCAGGTTCAGCGTCACCGGGGTGGTCACGCCCGCGTCGGCGAGGAACTTCGCGGCCGCGGCCTTGTCCGGCTTGGCGCCGTAGAGGTCCTTGAGCGGCTCGGCCGCACCCGCCATGCCGGCGGGCACGTAGCCGAAGGCGGGCTGATAGGTGCCCTTGTAGACGCCGTTGGCCAGTGCTTCGCGGTCGACGGAGGACGCGAAGGCTTTGCGTACGGCCAGCTTCTGCTCCGGGGTGTTGCCCGGCATGGTGTTCATGTTGAACACCACGTAGCGCAGCTCGCCGCCGGGGCCGTCGGTGACCTTCACCTTGGAATCGGCCCGCAGGGAGTCGATGTCGGTGGGGGTGAACGAGCGGTAGCCGACGTCGATGGCGCCGTTCTGCAGGTCCAGCTTCAGGTTGTCGGAGGTGGCGTAGTACTTGGTCGACACCGTCTTGGTCTTCGGCGTGCCGAGGATGCCCTGGTAATCGGGGTTGGCCTGGTACTCGACGAGCTTGTTCTTGTCGTAGCTCGAGATCGTGTACGGGCCGGAGTAGCCCTTGGCCTTGACGACCTCGTCGTCGGTGGCCACCTTGTCGGCCGGGAACACCGCCTCGTCGACGATGGGGCCCGCCTGGGTCGGCAGGATGGTCGGGAAGGTCTGATCGTTGGCGACCTTCAGCGTGAACGCGACGGTGAGATCGTCGACCACATCGGTCTTCTCGAGATTGCCGAGCAGCGACGCGGGACCGTGCGGATCGTTGATCTTCACCATCCGGTCGAAGGAGAACTTCACGCTCTTCGCGGTCAGCGGGTTACCGCTGGCGAATTTCAGCCCGGACTTGATCTTGCAGGTGTACACAGTGGGAGTGGTGAATTCGCACTTTTCCGCCGCGTCGGGCTTGGGCGTGGTATCGCCCGGTGCGAAGTTCAGCAGATACGAATAGATCTGGTTCTCCACCAGCAACGAACCGTTGTCGTACGCCGCGGCCGGGTCGAGCGAGAAGATCTTGTCGGTGGTACCGACGACCAGGCCCGCACCGGAGCCCGCCTCATCGGTGCGGCCGGAGCCACAACCGGCCAGCGCGGCGGCGACAGCGGCGGTAATACCCACTGCGGCAATTTGTTTCGCGCGCGTACTTCGTGCCTTGTTCAACATCAGGTCCCATTCTCGAACGCCGCGCAGCCGTCGCACCCGGATCACAGGGGCGACGACTACATGGTGAGCTAGCGATATATCGAGGGACCGTACAGGTGAACCATTACCGCCCAGTTTCAAATGGTCCGAATTATTGCCGCCATGTTATGAACTAATCTTACGAAATTGCCGGTTACCGGAATTACTCTCGTACACAACACAAAAGGGGCCGATCAGGTTTATCCTGTCCGGCCCCTCTGGTGCGGCGTAGTGCGACGTGTCTTTACCGCCGACACGTGTTATGGACGGCTCAGTGCGTCCACGTTGGCGTTCTCACCGAGCAGCTTCGACTCGGCCTTGCCCGAGAGCATCCCCTCGAGCACGTTCTTGCCGATGGCGGCCTCCGGCGGCAGTTCGATCGGGTAGTCGCCGGTGAAGCAGGCGGTGCACAGGCGCGAGCGCGGCTGCTCGGTGGCGGCGATCATGCCCTCGGTGGAGACGTAGCCGAGAGTGTCGGCGCCGATGGAGCGACGCACGTTCTCGACCATGTCGGCGTAGCTGTCGTCGGCGCCGGTGCCGTTGGCGATCAGCTCCGCGCGCGAGGCGAAGTCGATGCCGTAGAAGCAGGGCCACTTCACCGGCGGCGACGCGATGCGCACGTGGATCTCGAGCGCACCGGCCTCGCGCAGCATGCGGATCAGCGCACGCTGGGTGTTGCCGCGCACGATGGAGTCGTCGACGACGATCAGTCGCTTGCCCCGGATCACTTCGCGCAGCGGGTTGAGCTTGAGGCGGATGCCGAGCTGACGGATCGTCTGGCTGGGCTGGATGAAGGTACGGCCCACATAGGCGTTCTTCATCAGGCCCTGGCCGTACGGAATGCCGGAGCCCTGGGCGTAACCCACCGCGGCGGGCGTGCCCGACTCGGGCACCGGGATCACCAGGTCGGCCTCGACGGGATGCTCCTTGGCCAGCTTGCGGCCGATCTCCACGCGGGTGGAGTGCACCGAGCGCCCGGCGATCGTGGTGTCGGGGCGCGCCAGGTACACGTACTCGAAGACGCAACCCTTGGGCTCGGGATTGGCGAAGCGCATGGAGCGCACGCCCTCGGAGTCGATGGCCAGCAGCTCGCCCGGCTCGATCTCACGGACGAACGCGGCGCCGACGATGTCGAGCGCGGCGGTCTCGGACGCGACGACCCAGCCACGGTCGAGCCTGCCCAGCACCAGCGGGCGCACGCCGTGCGGGTCACGCGCGGCGTAGAGGGTGTGCTCGTCCATGAAGGTGAGGCAGAACGCGCCGCGCAGCTGCGGCAGCAGCTCCATCGCGGCGGCCTCGATGCTGGAGTCCGCCGAGGCGTGGGCCAGCAGCGCGGTGACGATGTCGGAGTCGGAGGTGGCGCCGGTCATCTGCGGGCGGCCATCGATCACACCGGCGCCGATCAGGCCGAGTTCGCGTGCGCGACCGGCCAATTCGGCGGTGTTCACCAGGTTGCCGTTGTGGCCCAGAGCGAGGCCGGAGCCGACGGAGGTGGTGCGGAAGATCGGCTGCGCGTTCTCCCAGGTGACGCCACCGGTGGTGGAGTAGCGACAGTGCCCGACGGCGATATGCCCCGGCATTGCCGCGAGCGTCTGCTCGTCGAAGACCTGGGAGACCAGGCCGAGATCCTTGAAGACCAGGATCTGGGAGCCGTCGGAAACGGCGATTCCGGCCGCCTCCTGCCCGCGATGCTGCAGGGCGTACAGGCCGTAGTAGGTGAGCTTCGCCACGTCTTCGTCGGGAGCCCAGACGCCGAAGACGCCACACTCCTCGCGAGGGTCGTGTTCGATCTCGTCGGGGGTATTGGGCGTGGGGACGATCGTGGGATCGACGTCGGTCACCGTTTGCTCCCTGTTCGGGCGGGCTGGGGGCACTAGTCAGTCTACGGGTCATCCGCAGCGGGTAGTACGCGCGCTCGCATCCCGGCAGCAATCCACTGGTCACGAACCCGCCGATCGGCCACACAGAGCTGTTACGGTGCGCATCGTGACGACGGACGACAGTGCACACGTTGCAGCCGGTGGAACCGGGTCGCATAGCGACAACACCGGTGCGGAGCCGATTGATTCCGACCAGAAACCTCTCGGCGAAGCGACGTTCGCCACACCGAACTTGAATCGGCGCCACTGGGCTCGCATCGTGCTCGCGCCGACCGCGGTGTTGACCGTGCTCACCGCACTGCTCGGCTTCATGTACCTCGGCTATATCGCCGACCCGGAGAAGAATCTGCACGACTTCCCGATCGCGCTCGTCGATTCCGACGTCGGCGATGTCATGGGTTCGGGCGATCAGCGCAAGCAGGTCGATTTCGGCAAGCAGATCGCGGATGCGCTCGTCGCGGGCGTGCCCGCCGATCAGATCGACTTGCGCGTCGTCGGAAAATCGGAGGCCGAGCAGTTGCTGCGCACCGGACAGGTGTACGGCGCGATCATCATCCCCGGCGATTTCAGCAAACGCCTGGGCATTCTCGGCACGGGCAGCATCGTGCCCGGCGAGATGGAACGGCCGATCATCACCCTGCAGACCAACCCGCGCATGGGCGCCTACGGCGTCGGGATCGTGCAGCGCATCGGCGACCGGGCGCTGTCGGAGGTCGACAAGCAGGTCGGGCTCCAACTGACCGAGCAGGTACGGGCGACCCTGGCCGAAACACCGGCGGGCGCACCGCCGCCGCAGGTGTCCGGCGCGGCCATGATCACCCTCGAGAGCCCGATCGATGTGGTCGCGCAGGAATTCCGTCCGCTGCCGAGCGGCACCGGGATCGGCCTGACGGCATTCTTCTTCTCCCTGCTCCTGCTGCTGGCCGGGATGGTCGGGGCGATGGTGATCCACACGATGGTCGATTCCCAGCTCGGCTTCATGCCCACCGAATACGGCCCCTGGTCCGTGCACTATCCGCCGACCCCGATCTCGCGCTTTCACACCCTGCTCATCAAGTGGGGGGTTTCGGCGCTGGTCGCGGTGATCGTTTCGCTGGTGTTCCTGCTGGTGGCGAAGGTAGTGGGCATGCCGGTCGACAATCCGCTGGCCCTGTTCCTGTTCTCGGTGCTCGCCATGATCGCGGTCGGCTGGACCGCGCTGATGACGCTGGCCGCCCTGGGCACCGCGGGTCTGCTGGTGAACCTGACCCTGTTCGTCATCCTCGGTCTGCCGTCCTCCGGCGGTACCGTCCCGATCGAGGCGACGCCGACCTACCTCGCGTGGCTCGCCGAATTCGAGCCGATGCACCAGGTGTTCCTCGGTGTCCGCTCGATCCTGTACTTCGACGCCAGCTATGCGGCGGGTCTCGACCGCGGCATCTGGATGTCGCTGCTCGGCATCGCGATCGCCGTCGTCCTCGGCACGATCATCACCCGCTACTACGACTACAAGGGCCTGCACCGCAAGCACACCGCGGCCGCGTGAGCCGGCGACCCGGTTGCCGCTATTCGGCAGCCGGGTCGTCCCGCGCGGGCAGCGCCACGATCGGCAGCCACCCCGCGATCTCCCCCGCCCTTGTCCCCGAGGCGCTCACCACCCCCGCCCGCACCGCGTCGTCGAATCCGAGCAGCCCGGTAGCCAGCAACAACCAGGTCCGCGCATCCGTCTCCACCACATTCGGCGGATTCCCCCGGGTATGCCGAGGCCCCTCGATGCATTGCACGGCCACGAACGGGGGCACTCGCACCTCCACCGAATGCCCCGGCGCACTCCCCGCCAGGGCGCGCGCCGTCCCCTTCACCGCGGCCCCCAACTCCCCCCGCCCCGGCACCGGCAACGCCGGATCCCGCAACCACTCCCCCACACCCAGCACAGCCGCCCGCACCTGCGCGGGGTCGACCACATTCCGTCCAGCCATACCGCGAGACGCTACCGACGTTCACCGACATTCCGGTCACCCGAGCCGACTCCGTGACCCGAACATCGAACACCCGCTAGCGTGACTCCCGATGAGACGCGCGACTGCCTTGATCTCGATCCCCGCGGCGGCGCTGATCGCCGCCTGCCAGACACCCGACGACACCACCCCGCCCGAGCCCCCGCAGACCGTGCTGGCGTGCCAGGGCAAATATGTGACCGGCCCACAAACGATCGCCGGATTCGACCTCTCGAAATTCATGCAGCGCACCCGCCTGCCACCGGATGTCCGCATAGCCGCGGGAAGATCGGCCGTGTCGCCCGAGCGACCGGGCTCGGTCGATTTGTACCTCGACCTCTGCCTGCCGGGCACCGCGACGATGAACGACCTCCTCCCGGTCGCCACCGACCTGGCTCACGAGCTCAAGGCCGACGAACTCGGCTCCCGCACAGACACATTGACCATCGCCTGCGTGTGCGCCCACCTCCCTGGCCGGACCGAAGTGCGCGACGAGGACTTCCTCGAGCACCCGTGGAACGGCACACCGTCCCGCGACGCCGAGTACCTGACCTGGACCCGGTCCGACAGCTGAAACAGGGGCTCACGGCAGCGCCGCGACGGCCGATCGAACGCCCGACGGGGCCGATCGGCGGGGCTCGTCGTACATTCGTCCTATGAGTGTCACCGATCCCCTCGAGCCGACAACGCTGCGATTGCGCGCTGCCGACGGGCTCACCCTGGTCGCGGACAGCTTCGGCGCGGAAGGCGGCCCGTTGGTCGTGATGCTGCACGGCGGCGGACAGAACCGGCATTCGTGGAAGCGGACGGGACGGGCGCTGGCCGCGGCGGGGATGCGGGTTGTCGCCGTCGACGCGCGGGGACACGGGGACAGCGATTGGTCACCGGAGGCGGACTACTCCAGGACCGTGATGGTGGCCGACCTGCACACCGTGCTCGAACAGCTCGGTGCGACGCGGGACGCGGGCGCGGTGGTGGTCGGGGCCAGCATGGGCGGGATCACCGGACTGCTCGCCACCGCGACGCCGGGTGGCAGCGCGATCCGCGCGCTCGTCCTGGTCGACATCGTGCCCCGTTCGGAGTCCGTGGGCGTGGAGCGCGTCATGGACTTCCTCGGCAGGCACCGCGACGGTTTCGACACCCTCGACCAGGTGGCCGACGCGGTCGCCGCCTACCTGCCGCACCGCCCGCGTCCCGACAACGCCGACGGTCTCCTGCGCAACCTGCGTCAGCGGGACGGCCGCTGGTACTGGCACTGGGACCCGGACCTGATCAGCGACGTCAACGACGACCCGGAAGCCCGCATCGTCGAGATGGAAGCCGCCGCCGAGGCGCTCACCATCCCGGTCCTGCTGATCCGCGGCGGCAAGTCCGACGTGGTCAGCGACGAGGGCGCCGCGGCATTCCTGGCGCTCACACCGCACGCCCGCCTGGCCGAGATCAGCGCGGCGGCCCATACCGCCGCGGGCGACGACAACGACGCCTTCACCGAGGCCGTCGCCGATTTCGTCGCGACTGCCTGAGCGGGGTTACCCCCGCAGCCCGTCCACCCACCGAGCGGCGGCGGGCGCGAGCGCTCCGCCGGCATTGATCGCCAGATGCAGGAGCGCGGGCGCGGTGGCACTACCCGACCGGCGCCGGAGTTCGGTGAAAACGAGACCGGCGAGGGTGGTGGCCAGCACCGTGGGGACAACCGGATCGCCCGCGACCCGTGCCGGCCGGATGTGCCAGAGGCCGAAATCGAGGGCGCTGATCACGGGTGCGAGCGACCCGGCGCTCTCGGCGAGCACCGGGTCGAGGGTTCCGCGGAAGACGGCTTCCTCGGCCAGGACAGTACCCACGGGGATGTGCAGGCCGATCCATTCGAGGGTCGATGTCTCCGGTGCGCGGACAGCGATCTCGAGCGGGAGGCGTCGCAGGGACGGGATCGACAGGGCGACGGCGTAGCCGGCGACGACGACGGCCGCGCTGCCGAAACCCCAGCGGAAGCCACTGGGCGACAACCAGTTCGGGTTACCCCGAAAGAGTTTCGTGTAGCCCGTCGCGAAGGCGATGTTCGCCGCGGTGCGGCCCCGCAGCGCAAGATCGAGGGCGGGGAGAACCCGGTTGCTCCACAGCAGCGGAAGAGCCAGCGCGGCAACAGCTTCGAGCCTTCTCACTTCACCTCCCGCTCGTAGGTTTCCGCCGATTCCAGTGCGGCACGGATGCTTTCGACGACATCACCGTCCATCCCCGGCGGCGCCGCGACGGCCAACCACCCGTCCAGCACCAAACTCCCGTACCGGTGCCCGTGCCCGTCGACCACCCCCTGCGCGTTGGTGAGATCGGCCGTGACCTGCCAGAACGTCACGAACGGCGCCCACCGCATCTGTGTCGACACATCGGGACCGCGCGGTTCGCTCAACCAATCCGGCCGGGTGAAGATCAGATCGGCCGACCACCACACGATCGGGTCGGACGGATGTTGCAGGTAGGCGATGCGGGGTTCGCGCCACGGCTCGGCGCGATCGAGATCGGTTGCGTCATCGGCGAATCGGACGACGAGCCCGTCCGCGTACACCGGCGCCACCGCGGGCGTCCCCGGATCGCGGCGGTCGACGAACTGCCGCCACAACCGATTCGAATTCGGCGGCCCCACCCACAACGCGCCGTCGACCTCCTCGCGAAGATCGGCCAGCCCGTCGAACGCCTCCTCCGACCCCTGCGAACCCAGACTCTCACCGTAGACGAACAGCTTGGGCCGATGCCCCTCCGGCTGGGCCGACCACCGCTCGTACACCGCGTCGAACAGCTCCCGGCTGGCCGCGGCCGCCTTGTCCCGGTCCGACAGGAACGAGAGCACGCTGGGCAGATACGAGAACTGGGTCGCCACGATCGCCGTATCCCCGCCGTAGAGGTATTCCACGGCGCCCGCGGCCATCCCGTTGACCCACCCGGTCCCGGTCGTCGTGACCACCACCATCGCCTCGCGTTCGAAGGCTTCGGTCCGCTCCAGTTCGGCGACGGCCAGCTGCGCGGCGGTCTGGTCCCGAGTCACCGACTCCAACCCCACATAGGCCCGGATGGGCTCGCGCGCGGTCTTTCCCGTCACCTCGGTGATCGCGGCGGCACTCGGCCCGTTGGACACGAACCACCGCCCCTCGAACCCCAGCGACTGCCACGGCGCCAGCGATCCCGGACTCCCCGAACGCTCCGGCGCGATCGGCTGCACCGCGTACGGCGTGGCCCGATCGTTGCGCACGCTGAACGCCGAGTTGGCCACCGCGAAGAACGCCCGCGAGGCGACGCCGTTGAAGATCGTCACCGCGAGCACGACCAGCACCAGCAACCCGGCGGCGGGCGCCACTTCGCGCGGCACCCGCACCCACCGATTGAGCTGGCGAGCCAGGCCGAGCACCATGACGCGCACCGTCCGATACGCGGCCACCACCGCCACCCCGACGGCCATGCTGAGCAGTCCGGTCCGCAGATAGGCGGGCGTGGTGGTGCCCGCCATCCCCATGAGCGAGGTGATCTCGCGCTGCCACCGCGCCGACTGCACCAGCATCAGCGCCGCCACCAGCGCACACCCCACCAGCACGGTCGCCTTGATCGCGTATCGCAACCGATCGGACGGGCTCGGAATCGGAATCCGCGACCGCACCCACCGCCGGAACAACCACTCGAGCACACATCCGAGCCCGTAACCGATCGCGGCGTTGATCCCGCTGATCAGCCCCTGGAACAGCCAGTCACGCGGCACCAGTGAAGGGGTCACCGACAGCCCGAAGAACAGCGTCGCCAGCACCAATCCGACGTAATTCAGATCGACGACGACCTCAACGCGCCGCAAGACCACGGCGCCGCGCGCACGCAGCATCGCGGTAGTCGAAGCGCGCTCGGTCACCGCCCCAGTATGGCGGCCGGTACCGACAATCACCGGATTTGTGACTGCGGAGCCGCTCACAAACTACGTACCGCACTCGAGTAGTTGTACGCGCGATCACGACACCGCAGATCAGCACACTGAGAGCCATGAGCACAAACACCAAGCCGAAGAACACCTCGGCCTACATGGCCCAGGCCGCGATCGCGTTCGCTGTCAGCCTGTTCGGGACCGGCGCCGGAATCGCGTACCTGCCGCTGGACGGCTGGCAGCGCGCGTTCCTGGCGATGTCGGGCCTGTTCCTGGTGACCAGCTGCTTCACCCTCGCCAAGGTCGTGCGCGACCAGCAGGAGACTCAGTCACTGATCGGGCGGATCGACGAGGCGCGGCTGGAACAGCTGATCGCCGAACACAATCCGTTCAAATCGGTGTCGTGAGCCGAGCCGGGCGGCGCCGATCGAGGGGTTCGGCGCCCCCGGTTCGTCACTTCAGCTGACGTTCGGTAGCCATGGATTCTTCGAGGAACACCCGAATCCTGGCAGCCAATTCCGGTGTGTAGTCCGGTGGCTGGGCCACCGCGGCCCACGCGTCGGGCACCAGGTTGCCGTAGTTGTGGCCGTGCCCGTCCGACACCGTCTGCGCGCGCGGCAGATCCGCGGCGACCTGCCAGAACGTGACGATGGGATACCACGACATGGCCGGTGAAACATCGGGTCCGCGCTTCTCCCGCAACCAATCCGGCTGACTGAACAGCAGATCCGGCGACCACCACACCACCGGATCGGAGGCGTGTTGCAGGTAGGTGATGCGCGGGTCGTTCCAGGCCGGCGTCGGCCGGGCCAGCTGATCGTCGTCGGCGGCGAACCGCACCGACATCCCGTCGGCGTAGATCGGGGTGATCTCGTCGGTGCCGGGGTCACGTCGGGTCACGAATTCCGACCACAACCGGTTGGAGTTGGGCGGTCCCACCCACAGCACGCCGTCGGTGCGATTGCGAATGTCGGCCAGACCGGAGAACGCACCCTCCGACCCCTGCGAACCGAGGCTCTCGCCGTAGACCAGCAGCTTGGGTCTGGCGTCTTCGGGCAGCGCCGACCAGCGTTCGTACACCTTGTCGAACAGCGTGCGCCCCATGGTCATCGACTTGTCCCGGTCGGACAGGAACGACAGCGCGCTGGGCAGATACGAGTACTGCGTCGCCACCAGCGCGGTGTCGCCGCCGAACATCAACTCGATCGCCTCGGCGCTGACGGTATCGACCCAGCCGGTGCCGGTGGTGCTGATCACCACCAGCACTTCGCGTTCGAAGGCCTTGGTGCGGTCGAGTTCGGCGATGGCCACATCGGTCTGCGCCTCGACCCCGTCCGCGGATTCCAGTCCCGCGTAGACCCGAATCGGTTCGCGCGCGGGCTTTCCGGTGACCTGCCCGATCGCGAGAGCGGTCGGCGCGTTCGCCACGAACCATCGGCCCTCCGAACCCAGGGTGTCCCACTTGGCCAGCGACTCAGGGCTGCCGGAGCGTTCGGGCAGCGTCGGCTGGACCGCGTTCGGTGAGGTGTGACTGTTGCGCGCGCTGAACGCCGAATTGGCGACGGCGAAAAAGCCTTTCGCCAGCACACCGTTGAACAGCAGCACCGCGGCCACCAGCACGACGATCACCCCGAGCGGCCGGGCGAACGCCGCCGGAATCCGCACCCACTGGTTCAGCGCCCGCGTCACCGCGCGCACCAATCGCATCACCAGGCGCGAGATCCAGATCAGCAGTCCGACCACCACCGCGCCGACCAGCACCGTCCGCGGATACCCCGCGTCGGACACCGGCTCCATCCCCATCAGATCGGTGATCTGCCGCTGCCACTTCGAGGACTGGATGCTCATCAGCACCGCGAAGATCAGGCACGCCATCACGATCGCGCTCTGCAGCGCCACCACCAGCCAGCTCGGCCGCCGAGCCCATGCCGTGCGCACCTGCTCGGGCCAGGTGATCCGCGGCGCGACCCATTTGCGCCAGGCCCACGCCAGCAAGCAACCGAGCCCATAGCCGATCGTCGCGTTGATGCCGCTGACCAGCCCCTGGAAGAACCAGTCACGCGGCAGCAGCGAGGGTGTCAGCGACAACCCGAAGAACAACGTCGCCACGATCAGGCCGGCGTAGTTGGGATGAAAAAACCTCTCCACCAGGTGAATTCCCCTGATGAAGAGGTTCTCGCGAACTGCCGGTGGAGAAGCCGAGCTCGTATCCTCAGTGGTCACAAGCTCGACTCCTCTGTCCGATCAGGCGGTGTGCGCTCCGAACAGCTTAGGCAGCGTGCCTTCGAATGCCTCGCGCAATTCGGCGAGTGTCACGGAGAACTGCCCCTGGACCTCGACCGAATCCGAGCCCTGGTCGACCACGCCGATGCGCACCCACGGCAGCTGCCGCGCGTCACACATCTTGGTGAACCGGGTCTCCTCCGAACGCGGCACGGCGACGAGCACCCGGCCGGCCGACTCGGAGAACAGCTGCACGAACGGGTCAGAACCCTCGGGGAGCACGATGCGGCAACCGGTTTCGCCTGCCAGCGCCGCCTCGATGACGGTCTGTGCCAGGCCACCCTCGGACAGGTCGTGCGCGGCGGAGATCATGCCGTCGCGCGAACCCGAGGTGAGCACCTCCGAGAGCAGCTGCTCGCGGGCGAAGTCGACGCGCGGCGGCACGCCACCGAGGTGGTCGTGGGTGACCTGCGACCAGATCGAGCCGTCCAGCTCGTCGTGGGTCTCGCCGAGCAGGATCAGCGACTCGCCCGGCTCGAGGCCGAGGCCGGTCGGGATGCGGCGGTGCACATCGTCGATCACGCCGAGCACGCCGACCACCGGGGTGGGCAGGATGGCGTCCTTACCGGTCTGGTTGTAGAAGCTCACGTTGCCGCCGGTCACCGGAATGCCCAGTGCCGCACAACCATCCGCGAGGCCGCGCACGGCCTGCTGGAACTGCCACATCACGCCCGGATCCTCCGGCGAACCGAAGTTCAGGCAGTTGGTGACGGCCTTGGGGGTGGCGCCGGTGGTGGCGACGTTGCGGAACGCCTCGGCCAGCGCCAGCTGCGCGCCGGTGTACGGGTCGAGCTTGGTGTAGCGGCCCGACGCGTCGGTGGCCAGGGCGATGCCGCGGCCCGAGGACTCGTCGATGCGGACGACGCCCGCGTCGGCGTGCTCGGCCAGCACGGTGTTGCCGCGCACGTAACGGTCGTACTGCTCGGTGATCCACTTGCGGCTGCACAGCTGCGGGCTGGCGATCATCGTGAGCAAGGTCTCGCGCAGCTCGTCGCCGGTCTTGGGCCGGGTCAGGGTGGCGGTGGTGTCGGCGATCAGCGCGTCCTGGGTGTCGGGGCGCTGCACGGGGCGCTCGTACACCGGGCCCTCGTGGGCGACGGTGCGCGGCGGCACGTCCACCACGGTCTCGCCGTGCCAGGTGATGACGAGGTGGTCGCCGTCGGTGACCTCACCGATGTCGGTGGCCAGCACGTCCCACTTCTTACAGACGGCCATGAACGCGTCCACGTTCTCCGGCGTGACGACCGCGCACATGCGCTCCTGCGATTCGCTCGACAGGATCTCGGCGGGGGTCATGTGCGCGGCGCGCAGCGGGACCTTGGTCAGGTCGATGTGCATGCCGCCGTCCCCCGCCGCGGCGAGTTCGGACGTGGCGCAGGACAGACCGGCGCCGCCGAGGTCCTGGATACCGACGACCAGCCCGGCCGCGTACAGGTCGAGACAGCACTCGATGAGTACCTTCTCGGTGAACGGGTCGCCCACCTGCACGGCGGGCAGCTTCTTGCGGCCGGTGCCGGACTCGTCACCGGAGAAGGAGTCCGAGGCGAGCACGGACACGCCGCCGATGCCGTCGAGGCCGGTGCGCGCGCCGAACAGGATGATCCGGTTGCCGTTGCCCGAGGCGAAGGCCAGGTGCAGGTCTTCCACGCGCATCGCGCCCGCGCACAGCGCGTTCACGAGGGGGTTGCCCTGGTAGGAGGCGTCGAACACGGTCTCGCCGCCGACATTGGGCAGGCCGAGCGAGTTGCCGTAACCGCCGACGCCGCGCACCACGCCGTCGACCACGCGACGGGTGTCGGGGGCGTCCGCCGCACCGAAGCGCAGCTGGTCCATCACCGCGATCGGGCGCGCGCCCATGGCCATGATGTCGCGCACGATGCCGCCGACGCCGGTGGCCGCGCCCTGGTAGGGCTCCACGTAGGAGGGGTGGTTGTGGCTTTCCACCTTGAAGGTGACGGCCCAGCCGTCACCGATGTCGACCACGCCGGCGTTCTCGCCGATCCCGGCCAGCATCGAGGCCTTCATCTCGTCGGTGGTGGTTTCACCGAAGTAGCGAAGATGCACCTTGGAGGACTTGTAGGAGCAGTGCTCGCTCCACATCACCGAGTACATCGCCAGCTCGGCATCGGTGGGCCGACGGCCCAGAATCTCCTTGATGCGGGCGTACTCGTCGTCTTTGAGACCGAGTTCCTTGTACGGCTGCGGAGCATCCGGGGTGGCTGCGGCGGTAGCGACGGTGTCGACCTGCAGTGTCACGGGAGACCAGGGTCCTTTCGGCCGGGGGGAACTTGATCTGCAGAGTCTAATGGTTGCGGGGTAACCGCCTGCCGCCCGTCCTGCCCTCACGCTGGGGAGGCGGCCGGATTCGGTCTGGTCACACTTGCGGTTGGGCCATTGGGGTACCCATTACTCTGGCGCTGTGAACGAAAGTCCGGGGGTTGCCGAGCAGGTCGAGCCGCGTATTCCCGATTCCGACAACCCGGACCGCCAACGACGCTGGCTGACCGCCGCCATCGGTTTGTTCGTGGTCTCCGCCGCCGTCGCACTGCTGGCGCACTGGTGGCACGGGTTCATCGACCTGCAGGTCTACCGCAACGGCGCGCGGGTGTGGCTCGACGGCGGCGACCTCTACGGCCCGATGCCGCCGGTGTACGGGCTGGGCCTGCCGTTCACCTACCCCCCGCTGGCCGCGATGTTCTTCGTGCCGCTGGCGCTGATGCCGCTGGTGGTCGCCGAGGTCGTCGTGCTGCTGACCTCGCTGGCGAGCCTGGGAATCGTGTTGTGGCTGGTGCTGGTTCGCGTGCGCCCCGAACTCGACCGGATCTCGGTGCTCACCGTGCTGATCGCCGGGCTCGGCCTCGCCCAGTACCTCGAACCGGTCCGCCAGACGTTCAACTTCGGCCAGATCAACCTGATCCTGATGGCCGCGGTCGCCCTCGACATTCTCGTGCGCAAGCCGTTCTGGCCGCGCGGGATGCTGATCGGCATCGCGGTGTCGATCAAGCTGATTCCGGCAGGCTATCTGCTGTACTTCCTGCTGCGCCGGGATTGGAAGGCCGCTGCCACCATGGTCGTCTCGGCCGCGGGCGCGGTGGGCGTCGGTTTCCTGCTGTTCCCCAAGGACTCGGTCGAATACTGGTTCCACACCGTCTCCGACACCGGCCGCATCGGCACGCCCTACTTCGCGGGCAACCAGTCGATCAAGGGCACGCTGTTCCGCCTCGGCCTGAACGAATCGCTGGCGACGGGCCTGTGGCTCGGTCTGTCGGCGGTCACCATCGCGCTGGCCGCGGTGTGGATGTACCGCCTGATCGGCGTGGGCAACGAGGTCGGCGCGCTGCTGGTGAACGCGGCGGCAGTGCTGTTGGTCTCACCGGTGTCGTGGTCGCATCACTGGGTCTGGGTCGCGCCCGCGCTGGTCGTCGCGGTCAGCCTGGCCGTGTCTCGCCGCTCTCGCGGCTTCACCACCCTCGTCGCCCTGTTCACGGTGATGTTCATCGTGGGCCCGCAGTGGGTGTTGCCACATTCGGGCGACAAGGAACTGGCCTGGGCCTGGTGGCAGCAGATCATCGGCAGCAGCTATGTGTGGACCACGTTCGCCGTGATCGTCTACGCGGTGCTCACCTATCATCCCAGCCGAAAGTCCTCGACCGCACCGGAACTCGCGTCGGCCTGACCTCGGCGGCCATCGAGGCCGAGCCGATCCCCTGCCGCCGTCAGTCCGTCGCGTCGGGGGTGAGGAAGGCCGCGAGCGCCGAGGCATAGGCGGGCACGTCGGCGGCACCCATCAGTTCGCGGCACGAGTGCATGGCGAGCTGGGGTGCGCCCACGTCGACGGTCGACATGCCGGTGCGAGCCGCCGTCATCGGGCCGATGGTCGAGCCACAGGGCAGGTCGGCCCGGTGGACATACCGTTGCAGCGGCACGCCGGCCTGCGCACACGCCAGGGCGAACGCGCCCGCGCCCGCCGCGTCGGTGGCGTAGCGCAGGTTCTGATTCACCTTGAGCACCGGTCCACCGCCGACCTCGATGCGATGCGCGGGCTCGTGCCGGTCCGGGTAGTTCGGGTGCGTCGCGTGCGCCATATCACCGGAGGCGACCACCGAACCGGCAAGCGCGGCAAGGTAATCCGCGCGCCCACCGCCACGGGCCAGCACGATCCGCTCCAGCACGGCGGGCAGCAGATCCGATTGCGCCCCACGATCGGACTGGCTCCCGACCTCCTCGTGGTCGAACATCACCAGCACCGCCGTCGCCGCACCCGGCTCGTCGGCGGACGCGAGGAAGGCCTGCAGTCCGGCGTAGCAGGTGCCCTGGTTGTCGAGCCGCGGCGCGCTCACCAGGTCGAGGTCGCGACCGACGATCGTGCTCGACGCGAGGTCATGGGTCATCAGTTCCCAGCCGAGCACATCGGCACCGTCGACCTCGGCCCGCTCGGCGACGAAGTCGAGGAACGAGGCGGGCGCGTCGCCGATCCCCCAGATCGCATTCACGTGCCGCTGCGGGTCGAGGGTGACCCCGCGCCGGTCCTCGGACAGGTGGATGGCCAACTGCGGCACCCGCAGGATCGGCTCGTCGATCCGCACCAGCACATCGCGCATCCGCGCGCCCTCGCGCACACTGAGCCGCCCCGAGAGACCGAGCTCGCGGTCCAGCCAGGAGTTCAGCCAAGCCCCGCCGTACGGCTCGAGCCCGACGAGCTGCCACCCCGCCCCTGCCAGATCGGGATGCTGCTTCACGCGCAGGTTGGGGCTGTCGGTGTGCGCGCCGACCACCCGGAACGGAGCAGCGGGGACGGCGTCGTAGTCAGCCCACGCGATCAGCGAACCACCGCGCACCACATAGTGTTTGCCGCCCGCGTCGTCCCACGCCGACGCCTCCGTCAACGGTGTGAACCCGTTGCCGTCCAGCTCGGCCGCCACCGTCGCGCACACATGGAAGGGCGAGGGTGACGCATCGATGAAGGCACACAATCCGCTGGCCGTGGCCGCTGTCAAGGAAACCGGCATCCTGCGATCCTAGGCACGATGCCGTGCCCCGGCACCCCGCCCCGGAATACCGCGCTCGGATCAGTCGTCGCGTTCGGCGATCACCGCGAGCGCGGCCAGTAATTCGCCGTAGCGGCGATTCCCCAGGCGGCAGCGTAATTCTTCCTCCGCGAGCTTTTCCTGCGCGCGGATCCTGGCGGCCAGTTTGGCCCCGAGACTGCTCAAGCCGATCAGGATCCGGCGACGATCGTCGGTGGCGGCGACCCGGAAGATCAATCCGCGTTCGGCGAGATTGTCCGCGTGCCGGGTGGCCGACGACGGGGCCAGCCGCGCCTGGGCGGCCAGTTCCGACATCGTCATCCCGTCGTCGGTGGACAGCTGCGACAGGATCGCCCAGTGGTCGGCCGTGAGATTGTCAGCCGACAGCGCCGATTCGAGCCGGCCTACCCAGTTGCGCTCCGCGGAGCGCAGGGCGCCGTGCAGCGTGGAATACCCACTTATGATGGACACCGATTGCATTCCCACCTGCCGAGAAATTCATTCGAACAATCCTGTTCGCGCTAGGCGATAGAGTACAGAATGCCCTCGTTGGACCAGAGCCGGGATGAAACGATCGAGATTCTCTCGATCGTGCCCACACAAGGCCCTGGCGGCATCATCGCGCCATCGTGTACCGCGGCCATTTCCCTGGCAGTAGACGAAATCAATAGCGGCACAGGAATTCTGGGCCGTGAAATTCGTCTCACCACCCTCGACGGCGGCCGCGAACCACACGAAGTCGCCGCCGAAGTAGCGGCCTTCCTGGCCACCGGAATGGTCGGCGCGATCACCGGTTGGCACACCTCCGCGGTACGTCGAGCAGTCGCCGAGGCCGTGGACGCCCGCGTTCCCTATCTCTACGCCACCGACCACGAGGGCCTGCCCGACGAACGCCCCGGCGTCCTGCTGGTGGGCGAACATCCCGACCACCAGACAGTTCCCGCGGCCGCGTGGATGGCCCGCGAACTGGGAGTGCGCCGCTGGGCCGTTATCGGCAACGACTACATCTGGCCCCGCCGAACCGCCCGAGCCCTGCGCCGATCCCTGCCGAATCCGTACGACATCATCGTCGAGCACTACGTGCCGCTCGGCACCGCCGATTTCGGCGACTTCCTCGGCAACCCGACGCTGCTGCTGGCCGACGCGGTCCTGATCCTCATGGTCGGCGCCGACACCGCCCGCTTCAATCGCCAGTTCGCCGCCACCGGCCTGCCCGCCCTGATGCCCCGGCTCAGCCCGGCGGTCGACGAGAACGTCCTGCTCAGCGCGGGGCCATCAGCGAACGCCAACCTCTATGTGGCGTCGAGTTTCTTCATCGACAACCACAGCGCCGAAGGACGTGCTCGCCGCGCCCGCTATCACCGGCATCAGGGTCGATTCGCCCCCGCGCTGACCACTTTCAGCAACTCCACCTACGAGGCGATCCACCTGCTGAACACCCTGGCCGAGACCACCGGCACCCTCGACGTGAAAACGATCATCGCCGCGGCGGAAACGGGCCTGGTGCTGGACGGCCCGGCCACCCGCCGGGGTTTCCTGGGCAATCAAGCAGTAGGCCCCGCCCACCTGGCAACGGCGAACGGGGTCGACTTCGACATCATCGACACGCTCTAGTGCCGATGCGGGGCTGTCAGGCCTTGACGAAACTATCGATCACCGAGAAGAACATGCCGAGACCGTCGTCGCTGGGGCCGGTCAATGCCTCGGTCGCGTGCTCGGGGTGCGGCATCAAACCGACAACCCGCCCGTTGGCCGAGGAAATCCCGGCGATCCCGCGCTGCGAACCGTTCGGGTTGTCACCGGCGTACCGGAACACCACGCGACCTTCGCCTTCGAGCTCGTCGAGCACCTTCTCCGAAGCCTGGAAACGCCCCTCGCCCGACTTCAGCGGGACAAGAATCTGGGCGCCCGGCTCGTACCGCGAACTCCACGCGGTATCGGTCGCCTCGACCTTCAACCACTCGTCGCGGCAGATGAAGTGCAGTCCCTCGTTGCGGGTCAGCGCACCCGGCAGCAGCCCGGCCTCACACAGCACCTGGAATCCGTTGCAGATACCGAGCACCGGCAGACCCTGCCCGGCGGCGCGAACGACCTCGCCCATCACCGGCGCGAACCGTGCGATCGCGCCACACCGCAAGTAGTCCCCGTAGGAGAACCCACCGGGCACGATCACCGCGTCGACACCCTTGATATCGGCATCGGCATGCCACAGGCTCACAGCCTCGGCGCCGGCCAATCGCACCGCGCGAGCGGCGTCGACATCGTCGAGCGTGCCCGGGAAAGTAATAACGCCAATGCGTGCGCTCACGAGACCCGAACGACCTTCCAGTCCTCGATCACCGTGTTCGCCAGCAGCGCCTCGGCGATCTGCTCGAGCTGGGCGTCCGACACACTGTCGTCCACCTCGAGCTCGAATCGCTTGCCCTGCCGCACATCCGAGATTCCAGCGAATCCCAGACGCGGGAGCGCGCCGACCACGGCCTGTCCCTGGGGGTCCAGAATCTCGGCCTTCGGCATGACCTCGACCACGACTCGTGCCACGCGTTGCTCCTCAAGTGATGTGGGGGTTACCTCGGAAATCTTAGTTGACCGGGCCGTCGTGCCCGCGTTCCGGGGTCACGGCGGCTTAGCATCGGGTATGCGCATCGCCCACTTCGGTCATTCCTGCATCCTCGTGGAACTGCACGGCGTGAAAGTGCTGTTCGACCCCGGAACCTTCGCGCACGGGTTCGAGGGCATCACCGGCTTGGACGCGATCGCGGTGACCCACCAGCACCCCGACCACATCGATCCGAATCGGATCGGCGATCTCATCGAGAACAACCCCACCGCCCGGCTGCTGTCGGATCCGCAGACCGCACAGCAGCGCAGCGAGGGCTGGGAGCCGGTGTCGGCCGGTCAGGTGCTCGATATCGGTGACTTACAGATCACCGGCGGCGGCGGCAGGCACGCGGTGATCCACCCGGAGATCCCGGTGATCGACAACACCGTCTTCCAGCTCGGCACCGAGGCCGACCCCGCCCAGCTGGTCCACCCCGGCGACTCGCTGTGGGTGCCGCCGGTCCCGGTCGGCGTGCTCGCCATCCCGGCCGTCGCCCCGTGGATGCGCATCGCCGAGGCCGTCGACTATCTACGCGCCGTCAACCCCCGCACCGCGGTGCCCATCCACCACGGCATCATCACCCCCTCGGCCCAGGGCATCTACTTCGGCAGGCTGACCGAGATGGCCCCGGCAGGCACCGAGTTCCGCGTACTCGAACCCGAGGACCAGGGCCAGTTCTGATCAGCGGTAGCTGGTCAGGAACAGCGCCTCGGCCAGTGCCATGTGCTCGATCTCGCTGGGGTCGACGCTCTCGTTGGGCGCGTGGATCAAGCACTTCGGCTCTTCGACGCCGATCAGCATGATCTCGGCCTTCGGGTAGGTATCGGCGAAGACATTGCACAGCGGGATCGACCCGCCCTGCCCCTCGGTGGTCACGTCGCGGCCGTAGGAGGTCGCCATCGCCTTTTCCATGGCCGAGCGGGCGGGGCCCTGCGTGGACGCGACGAACGGTTCGCCGAGCGCCTCGACCTCGATGTCGAGTTCGGCGTTCCACGGCACGTGCGCGCGCAGGTGCTTCTCCAGCAGGTCGTAGGCCTGCTTGGGGTCGGTCCCCGGTGGGATGCGCAGATTGAGCCTGGCCCTGGTGCTCGGCTGGATCGCCGCCGACGACCCGACCACCGCGGGCACGTCCATCCCCAGCACGGTCAGCGCGGGCCGCGCCCACAGCATGTCGGACACGGTTCCGTTGCCGAGCAGGCCGACACCGTCGAGCACACCCGCGTCCGACCGGAAGTCCGCCGGCGGATACTGCGCGCCGGTCCACTTCTGATCGCCGGTGAGTCCGTCGATCGTGGTGTTGCCCTCGGCATCGCGCAACGACGACAGCAGCTGGATCATCGCGGCGAGCGCATCGGGCGCCGGTCCACCGAACATTCCCGAATGCATCGGCCCTTCCAGCGTTGTCACCGTCAGCACCACATTCACCATCCCGCGCAGGGTCTGGGTGAACGTCGGCACCCCGACCGCGAAATTGCCGCAGTCGGCGACCAGGATCGCATCCGATTGCAGCAGAGCGGGATTGGCGACGACGAACTTCTCCAGGCCGCCGGTGCCCTGCTCCTCCGATCCCTCCGCCACCACCGTGATCCCGATCGGGAAGTCGGGTCCGATCGCGCGCAGGGCGGTCAGATGCGTGACGATATTGCCCTTGCAGTCGGCCGCACCACGCCCGTACCAGCGCCCGTCCTTGTCGGTCAGCGTCCAGACCGGTGTCTTCCACGCGGCGTCGTCGAGCGGGGGCTGCACGTCGTAGTGGCAGTACAGCAGCACCGTCGGCGTGCCGGGCGGCCCCGGCTTCGACGCGATGACGGCTTTGCTGCCGTCGGGCGTCTCGTGCAGGCCCACCTCGGTCAACCCCGCCGCGGCGAACGCGTCGGCCACCCACTGCGCGGTCTGTGCACACCCTTCCGGCGGGAACTGACGCGGATCGGCGACGGATTTGAACGAAACAAGCTGGGCCAGATCCTTTTTCGCCTGGCCCATCAGCCCGGAAACCTTGCCGCGCAGCGCCGTCACATCGTCGGTCATCTCTTCGCGCCTCACTTCGTCGTGTCGTCGAGCTTCAGGGTCTCGAGATGAGAAAGATAGTCCTGCAAGCGATCCGGGCAATAGGTGGCGATCGTGAGCGCCACCGCCTCGGTGGTGGCGCGCGGGCCGATCACCGGACGCTGTCCGGGTCCGGCCGCACCGTTGGTGATCGAGGCCTGGTATTTCGCCTTGATCATCGGCGAACTCGGGTCCTGGCAGACCGACCCGCCGTCGTCGCCGAGCGCGTCGGCGATCACGTTCGCCTCCGGTGCGGGCAGACCGGCCGCGACCAGACTGTTGTGCAGCTGTTCGGCTTTCGCGCTCGCCTGGGTGTTCTCGCGGATCGCGGTGAAGGTGAACAGCCCGATCAGGGCGAACACCACGAGCAGCACACCTGACGTGATGTAGATCCAGCGTCGCTTGTGGTCGGGGGCGTCTCCGGTCGTCATGCCTGCTGCCCTTCCGGTACGGCGAATTTCCAGCTGTCCCTGCGATTTCGGTAGAACAGATACGGAATGAGCAGCCCGACGATGCCGAGGCCGCCACCCACGATGAGCACGTACACCCACGGACTGCCCGAGCCGAACTGTGACGGCGGCACGAAGCCGATCGTGAACGCGGCGATCGAGGAGGCCGCGCCGAGCGCGCACAGCGCCATGAGCGCGGGCGCCCGGTAGCCGCGCGGGTGGTCCGGATCGTCGCGACGCAGCTTGGCGGCCGCGGCGAACATCAGCACGTACATGATCAGATACACCTGCGTGGTGATCACCGACAGAATCCAGTACGCGCTCGAGACATCGGGGATGAAGGCGTAGAGCAACGCGATGAACGTGGTGAACACGCCCTGCGCCACCAGCATGTTCTGTTGCACGCCGTGTTTGTTGAGCCGGGTCAGGAACGGCGGCAGATACCCCTCGCTGCGCCCGATCAGCAACAGCCCCTTCGACGGTCCGGCCAGCCAGGTCAGCATGCCGCCGACGGCCGCGGCCACCAACGCGATGCCGACGATCGGGGTGAGGAAGCCGATTCCGAAGTGCGCGAAGAAGGCGTCGAAGGCCTGCATCACACCCGCGGTGAGGCTGAGGCTCGCCGCGGGGACGACCCAGCTGATCGCCAGCGCGGGCAGGATGAAGATCACCAGCACCAGGGCCATGGCCAGGAACATCGCCTTCGGGAATTCCTTGGCCGGGTTCTTCAGCGACGACACGTGCACCGCGTTCATCTCCATGCCCGCGTAGGACAGGAAGTTGTTCACGATCAGCACCAGGCTCGCCAACCCCGCCCAGGCCGGCAGCAGGTGCGACGAATCCATCGGCGCCGCGGACGGATTGCCCTGCGCCAGGAAGACCAGGCCGAGCACGACCAGCAAGGTGCCCGGGATCAGCGTGCCGATGATCAGGCCCATACTCGACAGCCCGGCCACGGTCTTGGTGCCCTGCGAGGACACGTACACACCCGCCCAGTAGACGGTGATGATCACGATCGCCACATACAGGCCGTTGGAGGCCAGCGACGGATGAATGATGTACGCGAAAGTGCTTGCCACATAAGCGAGCAGGCTCGGATAGTAAAAGATCGTCATGGCGAACTGGCACCAGACGGCAAGAAATCCGAGCGGCTTACTCAACCCCTGACTGACCCATTGATATACGCCGCCCTGCCATCCCGACGCGAGTTCCGCGGCGACCAGCGAGGTCGGCATCAGAAACAGAATCGCGGGAATGACATAGAGGAATACGCAGGCCAATCCGTATACGGCCATGGTGGGCGCTGATCGCAGACTCGCCACCGAACTCGTGGTCATCAGCGCCAAGGTCACCCAGGACATATATTTCGTCGTCGTCGCGACTTTCGTCGAAGTGCCCGTCATCAGCGCTGCCTCCTGCTGTGTTCACACAACTAGCGGAAACCACTCGATCAACTGATGAATCATAAATCGGGCAGGGAGGTTTCGAGGCCACCGCCGCGCGC
>NZ_JBHWZY010000006.1:0-24568 GCF_042727815.1 Nocardia sp. NPDC060220 | reverse complement strand
CGCCGATTACTTCATCGACGTGCGCGCGCTCGCCGAGGAGATCGGTCTGATGAACCCGGTCGCCCGCAAGGTGTGGAAGATGTTCGGCATCGACGGCCCGTCCAGCCGGTACCGCTCGGAGCCCAAGCGCTCCGCTAAGCACGCCGCCTGAGACGATAGCAATATGCCATATGTCGTTACCCAGTCATGCTGTAGTGACGCCTCGTGCGTCTACGCATGCCCGGTCAACTGTATTCATCCCACCCCGGATGAGCCGGATTTCCGTACCGCAGAGATGCTCTACGTCGATCCGGCGGCCTGCGTGGACTGTGGTGCCTGTGCCACCGCATGCCCCGTCGATGCCATCACCTCGTCGAAGAAGCTGACCGACGAGCAGAAGCCGTTCATCGAGATCAACGCCGACTTCTACCGCGTGCAGCGGGATCGGCCGACGTTGGCCGCGCCGGTGATGCCGCCCGCGATCGACACGCAGCGCTCCCCGCTGCGCGTCGCCATCGTGGGATCGGGTCCCTCGGCGATGTACGCCGCTGACGAGCTGCTCACCCAGCCCGGTGTCGCGGTCACGATGTTCGACCGCCTGCCGCAGGCCTACGGGCTGGCGCGCCTGGGCGTCGCGCCCGATCACAAGCACACCCGTAAGGTCGCCGACCTGTTCGACATCATGTCGAAGCAGGACGACTTCGGTACCTACCTCGATGTCGAGATCGGCAAGCACATCAGCCATGCCGAGCTGCTCGAGCACTTCCACGGCGTGATCTACGCCGTGGGCGCGTCCTCGGATCGCAAGCTGGACATTCCTGGCGAAGGCTTGGCGGGCAATGTGTCGGCCACCGACTTCGTCGCCTGGTACAACGGCCATCCCGACCACGCCGAGGACCGGTTCGACCTGAACCAGAAGCGGGTCGTGATCGTCGGCAACGGCAACGTCGCGCTCGACGTCGCCCGCATCCTGACCGTGAATCCGGCGCTGCTCGCCGACACTGATATCGCGCCGTACGCGCTGAAGGCATTGCGCGAGAGCAAGATCGAAGAGGTCGTGATCCTGGGCCGTCGTGGTCCGGCCGAGTCGGCGTTCACGGTGCCCGAGTTCGTCGGCCTGCTGGCCGCCGATATCGACATCTCGATCGACGGCGAGCTGCCCGCGATCACGCCGGATCTGCCCTACAAGGTGGAGCAGAAGCTGCGCCTGCTGCACAGCGTCGCGAATCGCCCGTTCGGTGAGCGTAAGCGCATCGTGTTCCGCTACCTGTCCTCGCCGGTGGAGATCGTCGGCACCGACACGGTGACCGGGGTACGGGTGGAGCGCAACGAGCTCGTCGCCGATGCCGAAGGTCGCGTGGCCGCCACGCCGACCGGTGATACGACACTGCTCGAGGCCGGTGTCGTGCTCACCTCGGTCGGCTACCGAGGGGTGCCGACTGTGGATCTGCCGTTCGACGACGCTCGCGCGGTGATCCCGAACGACGCGGGCCGGGTGCTCACCGCACCCGGTGGTGAGGTCTTCCCCGGCACGTATGTGACCGGCTGGATCAAGCGGGGCCCGACCGGTTTCATCGGGACCAACAAGTCGTGTGCGCAGGAGACCGTGCAGCAGCTCGCCGACGATTTCAACGGCGGCACGTTGCGCGAGCCCACCCGTGACGCGGCCGAGTTCGACCGACTCGTTCGCGCCCGTCGCCCGCAGGCGGTCGCCCGCGGGGCCGCGGTGCAGCGGGAACGTTCGGTGAAGCGGCTGTTCGCTCGCAGCTGATCGAAAGCGAAGGCCCGCAACGTCACTGGGAGACGTTGCGGGCCTTTCGTATGCGCCTACTGCGCGGTGAAGCCGCCGTCCGCGGCGATGGCCGCACCGGTGACGAACGACGCCTCGCTGCTGAGCAGGAAGGCGCACACCGCGGCGACCTCGTCGGGCTGGGAGATCCGGCCCATCGGGTGCAGCGCCGCGATGGCCGCCTCTGCCTCGGGAGTCGCGCCCATCGAGGCGCGGAACGCCGGGGTGTCGACCGCGCCGGAGATCAGCGCGTTGACCCGCACACCCGTCGCCGCGGTCTCAAGCGCCACCGACCGGGTGAGTCCGACGACGGCGTGCTTGGCGGCCACATACGGCGCCACGTGCGCCATGCCGACCACTCCGAGGTTGGAGGCGTTGTTCAGGATCGCGCCGCCGCCGGAGGCGGTGATGGCCGGAACCTGGTGGCGCAGACCGTAGAAGACGCCGTCGAGGTTCAGATCCAGGTCGGCGCGCCAGGACGTGGTATCGATCTCGGCGATCGGCCCGAAGGCGTTCACCGCGCCCGCGTTGTTGAACGCCGCGTCGAGGCGGCCGTACTCGGTGAGCGCGGCCTGGGTGAGTCGTTCGACATCGGCATCGACGGTGACATCGGTCGCGACGAACAGCGCGCGGCCGCCCGTCGCCCTGATCTGCTCGGCGACCTGCTCGCCCTGGTCCTTGCCGCGGGAGCCGAGAACCACGGCGGCTCCCTCGGACGCGACTCGCAGTGCGACCGCCTTGCCGATGCCGGAGCCGGCGCCGGTGATGAGTACGACCTGGTCGGCGAATCGAGTGGACATGCGTAGTGCCTTCTTTCCCTTGGTTTTTCGAACATCGGCTCGGTGTCTCTCCGTCCTTTCAGTCAACCGGCGCGCGCAGGGTCGTGCTGGCGGGATTCGGTCGCTGCATTGACGTGTCACTGAAAGTGGGCCGACTTCGAAATGGGGGAATGTAATTCGCCGCCAGTGAAATCGCGTTGGTAGTAAATGAATTGGTTACCAGCCGGTAAGTGCGCTGAATGCGCGGGATAACAAACTTGAAGAATGTATTCAGTGGGCGCTCTGTCCGATTACTCGCAGGTAGCTGCTTCTCGGAGTCTGTGAATCGCGGGGAGGGTGTTCAGGGGGGTGGATATGTTGGCTTCAATGATCTCACCTGCATGAATCGCCTTGTGGCGACGCATGGTTGCGGTTTCCGTATCAATCCGGCAGCAATTCGCGGACGTGCCAGTTAATCTAGGCGAGCTGTTTGGAAGACGACCGCGGCCACATGGTGCGCTCGCGTGCTGGACGTGGTCACGGTGCGTTGACGGGATAGCAAAAACATGACCAGAGGTCTGGGCTTGAGTATCGGTGCGGTCAATGCGATTTCGGCGGTAGTCGCCGACGATCCGGCCAAACCGGCGGTGCGAACACGACGCACCGCACTGACATTCGACGACGCGGGCAGGCCCCGTATCGGCGCGATCAACGAATTCGCCTCGGCGATCACGGATTTCGCGGATCTCACGCGCGAGCCCGAGCCGATGGTGATGGGTGGAAGGTTCTACTCGGCGACCAACCTGATCGCCGCGGTGGTCACCGGTCTGATCGAGCTGGCCGAACCGCCCGCCGGGATCGTGTTGACCTATCCGGCGGTCTATACCGACAAACAGGTCTCGTTACTCGGCCAGGCGCTGCATCTCGCGGGCGCCGGTGAGGTCCTGTTGGTGCCGGAACCGGTCGCCGCCGCGGAATGGCTCGAGGTCGATCGCGGCCCACTGGAACCGGGCTTCGTGCTCGTCTACGACCTGGGCGCCACCAGCCTCGACCTCACCGTCCTGCGTGTCGGTCCCGACTGGCCGCACCACCCGATGGTCGGGACTCCCACGCGGTCCACCGATTTCGGTGGCAAGCCGCTCGGCGAGATGGTCGCTCGCTACGCGGGCGACCCGGGTCCGGGCCGCGCGACCCAGACCCTCACCTCCATGGTGAACATCGACGCGCTGCGCGCCGAGCACATCCGCGACACCTTCCCGCTGGTCAGCAAGAGCGTGTCCGCAGCGGGGCTGCGGCTCGCGGACCTGTCGCGCATTCTCGTTGTCGGCGGTGCCTCGCGTCCGCCCGAAGTCGCCCGCACCCTCGCCGAACTCGGCGTTCCGCTCGTCACCGTCGCCGACCCCGGCCAGGTGATCGCCTCGGGCGCGGCGGGTTTGGCGGCTCGCACCTTCGCGCCGGAGCAGCAAAACGGTGGCCCGGTGCCGCACGTGGCGGTGTTCTCCAGCGCGGCAGTCGTTTCCGCGCTCGCCATGTCGGCGATGACCGTGTTCGGCAGCCCCTTCGACCCCGGCCTGATGCCGGTACTCGACCGGTTCCCGGTGCTGGGCGCTCCCGCCGACGCGTTGCTCTACGACATGAGTGCCGACCTCCTCGCCGCCCGAACCGCAGGTCTGGTCAGCGATGTCGACCCGCTCAACGGCCGCATCCGGGTGGCGGGCATAGCCGCGGCCCGCAGCGCCTACGAGAACTTCATCGCCCCCGCGACCGCGCCCGGCGGCACATCACGCCCCGGCGGCAGCGCCGACCGCGGCGCCCCCGGCCGCCTGGACGTCAGCAACGACTGCAAGTCGCCGGTCCTCGCCCGTACCACCTACGGCGACCCGGCCCGCTTCATCAACCCCTTACCGTTCGGCCAACAGGCTGCCCAGCCCCAGAACACGCCGACCAACCCCGGCACCCCCGAACTTCCCCACAGCGGCCCGGTCTCGAGCCCCGGCACTCCTGCGGTGCCGGGCACTCCGACCTCGCCCGGCACTGTTCCCGCGGTAGGTACCGCGCCGTCGCCGGGTACGGCCCCGACGGACGGCACGTCCACACCGACGGGTGGCACATCCACGCCGAGTACGGGCGGCGTGACGATCGATGTCGGGAGATCCACCCCGACCGGTGGAACCAGCACCGGCACAACACCTTCCAGCCCCGGCACCTCGACCGGCGGGACCGGTGGCACCACCTCGGGCGGAACGCCGACCGGCGGTACGACCGACGGGGATACCGCAGGCGGCTCGACCGGTGGTGGAACATCGAGCGGCACAGGAACTTCCGGCGGCTCGACTGGCGGCGGGGCGTCTGATGGCGGTGCATCGAACGGCGGCGGCACCGGCGGTGGTGGTGCGTCTGGCGGTGGATCCGACGGTGGTGCTTCCGGTGGCGGTGCCTCAGGCGGCGGCGCGTCAGGCGGTGGTGCGTCCGGTGGCGGCGCGTCCAGTGGTGGTGGATCCGACGGTGGTGCGTCCGGTGGCGGCGCGTCCGGTGGTGGTGCGTCCAGTGGCGGCGCGTCAGGTGGTGGTGCGTCCGGTGGTGGTGCGTCAGGCGGTGGCGTGTCAGGTGGTGCGTCCTCCGGCGGCGGATCCGACAGCGGTGTGTCCTCCGGTGGTGCGTCCTCCGGTGGTGCGTCATCAGGGGGTGCGTCATCAGGGGGTGCGTCCTCCGGCGGCGCTTCCTCGGGAGGCTCCAAAGGTGGCGCATCGGCAGGTGGCTCCACCGGTGGCGGTGGCGGCGGTGGCGGTGGCGGTGGCGGCTCACGCCGCTGACCATGGGTCACGCCCGTTGCGGCCGCCGCGGCATCAATGTTCTTGCTACTGACAGGTCGGCCTTGCCTCGCCGGTGGGATGAACATCCGATCGGCGAACGAGGTCGGGCGCGAGAACGGGAACTCTAGGGCTTCGTTGTAGGCGACATCGACGAATGCACTCCGCACGTGAAGAGTTCGACGTCATCGTCGCTGGAGAACGCCTGGGGGTGCTGAGTGTCCTCGAACACGCAGTGCACGAGCGCGCCACCGCCGACGAGCTCTTCCTCCGACGGCTCCGGCTCTCGCTGCTGATCGGCTGACGCGCCTGCGTAGCCCGGCCGCGGTATCACGTCCATGTCGCGGGGCTCGCTGCGACATGGACGGGTGTGCCACGAGAGTCGATCTCGCGGTCCGCAGCCACGGCGATGCGGTTCGCGCGGCCGGTCGTCGGAGCGCTGGTAGTGAAACCGGGGTGGGCTGTCGGTGGGTGCGGGCACAATAGGGCGGTGGGTTTAGCTGGGGGAGCGCCGAAGCTGATTGCGCTCGATGTGGATGGGACCCTGCTGGCGAAGGGGGTCGATATCAGCGCGCGGGTGGGGGCGGTGGTGCGAGCGGCGGTGTCGGCTGGCGCGCATGTGGTGGTGACCACCGGGCGTACGGTGCTCACCACACGTCCGGTGCTGAGCGAGCTCGGGCTCGCCGAGGGGCATGCGTTGTGTTCCAACGGTGCTGTGCACATCGATGTGGCGCGTGGCGAGCCGGTCGCGGTCCAGTCGTTCGATCCGGGACCTGCCGTACTCGCGCTGCGCGCACTGTTCCCAGCGATGATCTTCGCCGCGGAACAGGTGGGCGTCGGTACCTGGGCGACGGGGCACGGGCCGGGGGAGTTCTCGATCGGCGACTTCCGATTGGTCGACCACCGCACACTGAGCAGTGTGCCGACCCCGCGCCTCAACGGCTGGTGGCCCGACGGCAGCCCCGACGAAATGTTGCGCCTCCTACAGGAATTCGATGTGCCCGATGCCTCCTGGGTGCACGGCGAGTACGGTCCGTGGCTCACGGTCTCCCGGCGCGGTGTGTCCAAAGGCTGGGCACTGGAACGACTTCGGCTCCTCCTCGGCGTAGAGGCCGATGCGACCCTGGCCATCGGCGACGGTTTCAACGACCGGGAGATGTTGCGCTGGGCGGCACATTCGGTAGCGATGGCAGGCTCGCCCGACGCGGTGCTCGCCCTCGCCGACGAGGTGACCGGAGACGTCAGTGAGGACGGAGTGGCCACCGTCCTCGAGCGCTGGTTCGCCTGAGCACCGCGGTTGTCGCCACCGGTGCCACAGCCTGACGCGGGACCTAGGTCGGCATCGACGCGGTCATCGCCACATAGTGGGGGTTCGCCATGATCCCGAGCACATTGCCGAACGGATCTAGCACCGCCGCGGTCGCGAACCCGGCTCCTTCGCCGCGTTCGGTGATCGGCTCGTACTCGGTGGCGCCGAGCTCGAGCAACCGGGCGAAGGTGGCCGCGAGGTCGTCGACCTGCCAGAACACGACTCCGCCTCCACCCGGTGCATTGCGTGCGCCTGCCGGGGCATACGCGCGGTTGATGATGCCCAGCTCGGCTTGCAACGGCCCGAGCCGAAACTCGTAGTACCCGCCGGGTACCTCGTAATACGGCGCGATGCCGAGGAATTCGCTGTACCAGTCCTTGGCGGCGGTGAGGTCGTCGGCGTAATAGGTGGTGGTGGCCATTCCGCGCAGCATGTCTGCTCCATTCGGTTGTCGCTTCGGTGTGACAACGACCTTGCCAGCCAAAGTGCTCACCGAATGAGCACTTTGTTCGGCAGAATTGCCGAGTATGCGAGCGGACAGATTGGTAGCCACCCTGTTGTTGATGCAGGCACGCGGGCGGGTGACGGCCGCGGAGGTCGCGGCCGAGCTCGAAGTCTCGGTGGCGACGGCCCGCCGTGACCTGGAGGCTTTGTCGGCCGCGGGCATCCCGGTCTATCCGCAATCGGGTCGCGGGGGCGGTTGGTCGCTGATCGGCGGCGCCCGCACAGACCTGTCCGGGCTGACGGCGGGGGAGACCAGGGCGCTGTTCCTGCTCGCGGGTCCGGCGGCCCAGGCCGCCCCCGAACTGAAGTCCGCCCTTCGCAAACTGGTCCGCGCCCTGCCGCACACTTTCCGCGCCGATGCGGCCGCCGCAGCCGACGCGGTTGTGGTCGATCCGGCGCGGTGGGGTCGCCCCGATCCTCGAGCACCCGCGGTGCTCGACACGCTGCGCCGCTCGGTGGTGGATCGCCGCCGCGTGCGCATCGAATACCTGCGCAAGGGGGAACGCACGGTCCGCACGATCGATCCGTGGGGCCTGGTCGAGAAGGAGACGGTCTGGTATCTCATCGCGGGCACCGACCGCGGGCAGCGAACCTTCCGCCTCGACCGGATCGCCGACGCCATCACGCTCGACGAAACAGCCGACCGACCAGCGGATTTCGATCTCCACGCGGAATGGGCGCAGGTCGTCGAGCAGATGGAGGGGCGGCGCGCCGCCGTTTCCGCGACGGTTCTCGTCTCCACCGAGCTCGCCCCCATCCTGGCCGATCAGCAGGGCCGCAACTGCACTCTGCTCGGCCCGGCACCCGACGGTCGGGTGCGAGCACAGATCTCCGCCGATACCGCGAACATGGTCGCCCGGCAGCTGGCGGGCTGGGGCGGCGACGTGGAGGTGGTCGGTCCTGCCGAGGTGAGATCCGAACTGGTCGCACTCGGTACTCGATTGGTGCACGACAACAGGTGAGCGACGCATCGGCGCACAAGCCGTTGCCGACTGAGGTCTGTGCGGGGCGATCCTGCTGCGACCGCCCCGCCTCCACTACGACCTGTCGATGAGCGAGGCCAGCGACCTGACCACCTCACCGGCCACCACCGCGTGCCCACTCGTGGTGAAGTGGATGAGGTCCGCGCTCATCAACTCGGGTCTCGACCGCAGCGGATGGTTCCAGAATTCGGTGAGCACCGCATCGAATTCGGCGGCCACCGCCCGCACCACCTCGTTGAACGCGATCATCTGCGGCCGCATGGCTCGCATCGGGGCCATCCGCTCGACCGACCACACGTCGGCCACGGTGAAAATCGACAGCTGTGCCCCGGTGGCGGCCAGCGCGGTGAGGATCGTCGACAGATTCGTGTGCAGTTGATCGATGTCACCGCCCGCGGTGAACAGGTCGTTGCCGCCGCAGCTGAGGTGCACGAGATCCGGTGCGAACTCCAGGATTTCGGCGAGCTGGCGGTCGATGACCTGACCGCTGGTCGCGCCTATCCGGCCCGTATTGCGATAGGCCAGTGTGGAATTCACCGACGTGAGGTGTGCCGCGACCCGATCGGCCCAGCCGGTGGGAGCGTATCCGGGACTGGGGTCACCCGTCCCCGCGGCGATCGAATCGCCGAGCACCGCGAAACGCTGCCACGGTGCCCCCGCGAGCAGTGCGGCGGCCTGCTCCGGCGCCAGTACCAGCGGATCGTCGGCCTCGGCGGAGAACTGCACGGAGAGCGGTGTGCTGGAAGACATGTCGATCTCCTCTGGTTCAGTCGGTCGAACGAGCCCGCGACGGCGCGGCGAGCAGCAGGGCGACGGCGAGGTTGATGGCCGCGCACACGGCGAACAGCAGGTGGAAGCCGCGAAGGGGGTCGTCGGAGGTCGCCGAGAAGATGGCCGCCAGGACGGCGATGCCGAGTGCTCCGCCCACCTGCCGGGCGGTGACGTTCATTCCGATACCCGCCGCGAACTGTTGCGGTGGAACAGAACTCGCCGCCGCGGTGCCGAACACCGTGACGACGATGCCGATCCCGCCGCCGCCGAGCACGCCCGCCGGAATCCACGCTGTCCACAGCGCGGGTTCGGGCCCGAAGGCGTCGGTGCTCATCCAGACCAGCGCGGCTGTCGACATCAGCGCACCGAGCACACCTACCCACCGCTGGCCTGCCGGCGTCGTAATCCGCCCGGTGACAACGGCGGTCACCATCGAGGCCACCGCGCCGACGGTCAGCGCCGCCGCCGATTCGAGGACGGAGTAGCCCCAGATGGCATCGAGGAACAGCGGACCGGCCAGCAGCCAGGCGAACATCGAGGCGCCGAACAGGAACGAACCCGCATTCGCCACGGCGAATTGCCGATCACGCCACAGTGCCACGGCGACAGCGGGATTGGCGTGCCGACGGGAGCGAAGCAACGCGAACGTGGTCAGCGCCAGACCGCCGAGCAAGGCGATGAGCGTGCCGGGTGCGGTCCACCCCCACGACTGGCCTTCGGTGACGGCCGCGACGATCGCACCGAGCCCGATCGCGACGGCGAGCGTGCCGAGCGGATCGGGCAGCGTCGTCTCGCGGGAGCCCTGGTCGCCGCCGGGCAGCCGCAGCCCCGGCACGATCAGCGCCAACGCGATCGGCACATTGATCAGGAACACCGCGCGCCAGCCGAACGCCTCGACCAACGCGCCACCCAGCGCCGGGCCGACCACCGCCGCGAAACCACCGGCGGCCGACCAGGCTCCGATGGCGGCGCCGATCTTCGCTCGGGGCGTGGCCTCCAGGACCAGCCCGAGTGCCGCGGGCACCATGAACGCCGCCGCGATGCCCTGCAGGACCCGTCCGGCGATGAGCCAGCCCGCGCCGGGCGCCAGGCCGCACAGCAGCGAGGTGATGGCGAATCCGGCCAGTGCCAGCGCGAACAGACGACGGCGACCCAGTGCGTCGGCGATGCGCCCGGCCGGGGTGAGCAGCGCCGCGAACGCGATCGCGTAACCGCTGACGATCCAGGTCAGCGTCCCGGTGGGGGTGCCGGGATAGCTCAGGGCGATCGTCGGGAACGCGATGTTGACGACCGAGAGGTCGAGGAAGGCGATGAATGCCGCGCCCGAGGCGACGGCGAGGGTGCGGCCTGCGGCGCTGCTGTCGGGAGTAGCTGTGCTGAGCGGATCTTCGGGCCGAGCTGTCACGTCGGTCATGCGGAGTCCTTCGAGGGGGGAGAAATAAGAACGTACGATCGTTCGTAAATAAAAGTACGACCGATCGTTCGCCTTCGCAACCCCGCAGTGGAACAATGATGCACATGACCCAGTTGTCGGAACCGAGCGATCAGCGGTTGGCCAAGGGCGCCCGTGCGCGCGCCACCATCGCCCGGCGCGCCGCCGAACTCGCCTCTGTCGAGGGTCTCGACGGTCTCAGCATCGGCCGGCTCGCCACCGACCTCGGCATCAGCAAGAGCGGCATCGCCACCCTCTTCGGTACCAAAGAGGCGCTCCAACTCGCCGCCGTTCAGGCGGGCCGTGACATCTTCATCGAACGAGTCATCGCCCCCGGCCTGCGCGCGCCACGCGGTGGAACCCGGGTTCGCGCGCTGATCGACGGCTGGTTCGCGCACATCGAGAATCCGCCCTTCCCCGGCGGCTGCTTCCGGGTGGCCACCCTCACCGAATTCAGCAGCAAGCCCGGTCCCGTGCGCGACGCCGTCGTCGCCGACCACGACTACTGGCTGTCCTTCCTGGCCGGCGAGGTCCGGAAGGCTCAGGCCATGGGCGAACTCGCCGACGTCGACCCCGATCTGCTGGTCTTCGAACTGGACGCGATCGTGAGCGCCGCCAATGTCGCTCGCCAGACCGGTGATTCGGCTCGTGTGGAAGCGGCCCGCACCATCGCGGCCCGCTTGTTGTCGGACGCGCCGAGTCGAACGTAGCCGACCGAGTTCGCGGATGTGCTCTGGCCTGACACGGCAACAGTCGCCGTGTCAGGGAGTCGTGATCTCCAGAGTGGTGAGGGTGAATGCGGCTGTCCGGACGACATCGTTGTGCTGGAAGTCCAGGAACAGGCGGTAGGTCCCGGGGCCCGGAACCGCCGTGTGGAAGGTGACTTCGGGACCCGAAGGCGTGACTCCGTCGCCGGGTTCGCCGTTGGGGTGGACGTGGACGTACGCGAGGTCGCCCGCGCGCAGGATGACGAGGTGGCCGAAAGCCGCCAGGTACGGCTGCAGATCTGTCACCGGCTCGCCGTCTTTGCGCACGGTGAGCGTCAGTAGATCGCCCTCGGCGCGCAACTCACCGGCCACTGTCACCTGATAGCCGTCGACCTCGGTGGTGCGGTTCACCACCGGAACCGGCTGTGGCGCATAGTGTCCCGCGATCGCCAGATCGGCGCCGAGGGTGATGGTGCGGCCGAGTGCGCGCGGTGCGATATCGGTGAACACCCGATAAGCCCCGGCTTCGGGGAGGTCCAGCTGGATCACCCAGGTGCCGTCCGCTTCCCGTCGCGGGTGTACATGCCAGAACCCGGTCAGCTCGCGACGCGCCACGATCAGGTGCAGTTCGCGATCGTGAATCGCGTCGAACTCGGTCACTGCCGACCCGTCCGGGCCGAGAATCCGGAATCGGAAGTCGATCTTGCCGGGCTCGGCGATCGTGGTGTCGAGGTCGAGGGTGTACCCGTCCTGCGTAATCCGCAGGCCCCCGGGCAGGCCCGCATCGAGCCCGGCTGCGTGTGTGCCGTGTCCGGCGTGAGTGCCACCGCCGTGCTCGGAGTGGGCCTCGTGTCCTTCATGGGCGCCACCCTGCGGCGCGTGACCGTTGTGCCGGGCGTGCGCACCGCCGTCGTGTTCGGCGTGTCCGCCGTGCGCGGTGCTCTGTTCGACGTGACCGGGCTGGGCTGCGGCGTTGACGTGTGCGGTGTGTCCGGCGTGGGCGTTGGTGGTCATCGTTTCGCCTCTCTCAGTTCGCTGTGCGTTGATACGAACATATACCCCTGGGGGGTATATCGTAAGAGTGGAATGCGTGTGAGCTGCGCCACCGTGGATGCCGAGTCCGGTTGTGCCGAGAGCCGCACCAGTAGACGCGATACAGGCGAACTTCTGGCCGTAGAGGTGATGGCGACGTCGATCCGAAGTGAAGGCGCGGATCGTCGCGGGTGCGGATGTGGGCAGCGCGAACCTCGCGCTCGCGTCCCGAACCGGTCGGAGCGGGCTCGGCCGAATCGAGGGCAGCGCGAGGGGTTACCCCATTCGGGGCGGGACCAAGCGGCCCGGATCTGCTGGGATCAGGCCGAGAGTACGAGCTCGGTGGCGACGGAAGTGTCGTATCGAGCCCAGATCACGTCGACCAGCGCGGAGTGTGCTCCGATCACGTCGGCATGCACGACCTCGGGCGCGGCCGCGACCAGCCGGTCGGTGAGCAGCCCCGGCGCCAGAAACCACGGCGCGACGACGATGCGTTCGGCGCCGCGGGCGCGCAGCTGATCCACCGCCAGATCGACACTGGGTTCGACTGTCGCGAAGCACATTTCAGTAGGGCAGCCGGTCACCGCCGCCAGTCGTCGAGATACCACCGCGGTCCGCCGATTGGCCGCGGCGTCGCGCGAACCGACCGCGGCGACGGCGATTCCGACCGGAGCATCACTCAACGGATTTGTTGTGGCAGCGAGCGCACCCGGAAAGGCTGGGACCAACGGTGTGACCAGGGTGGGGAGCAGGGGGCGGAGGTGGCACGAGAGTGCGACTCGGTCGGCCACCGCGGCGATGAGCAGCGGATCGGGGCCGAGTACCGCCGCCTGGGTGAGTTGCAGCCGGGGATGACGGCGGCCTGCCTCGGCCAGTAGCGCCGGAAGGTCGACCCGCGCGTGAAAAGCGTTGCCCAGCAGGAGCGGAACGACGATCACGTCGGTGTGCCCCTGGGTGGCGAGGTCGTCGACCACCTCGTCCACCGAGGGCGTGCTGAGATCCAGAAAAGCCAGCCGGACCGGGATATCGGGCCGGGCAGCGGCAACGTCGGCGACCACGGCCGCCATGGTCGCCGCCGAACGCGGATCGCGGCTGCCATGGGCAACCGCGATCAACGCGGGCCCGCCCGCGCCGCGCGGCACCGCAACGGCACCACGCGGCGGAGCGGGCAGGCGATACATCAGACCGCGGTACCGACCTCGACCGAGGTCAGCACGTCGCCGACCAGGCCGGCCGCGAGCGTGTTGCCACCGGCGGGGTCGATCAGCAGGAACGACCCGGTGTGCCGGTTGGTGCGGTAGTCGTCGGCCGGGATCGGCTCGGCCAAGCGCAGCGAGACGCGACCGATGTCGTTGAGCTCCAACGACTCCGGGCCGGCCTGTGCGGTGAGCGTCTGCTCGTCGAACCGCTCCACGAGCGCGCCGACGATGGCCTGGGTGGTCTTGGCGCCGTGCTTGAGCAGCAGCCGGGCGCCGGGACGCAGACCCTTGTCGCCGAGCCAGCACACGGTCGCGTCGAAGGTGTCGATCGACTCCGGCGCGTCGTGCACCGAGGCGATGATGTCGCCGCGTGAGATGTCGACCTCGTCGGCCAGGATCAGCGTCACGCTGCGCCCGACCTGCGCCACGGCCAGTTCGCCGTCCGGGGTGTCGATGCGCTCGACGGTGGTCTTCTTACCCGAGGGCAGCACCACGATCTCGTCGCCGGGTGACACCGAACCGGCCGCGATCTGACCCGCGTAACCCCGGTAGTCGGGGTATTCGGCCGTGCGCGGACGGATCACGTACTGCACCGGGAAACGCAGACCCAGCGCGTGCGTACCAGTCGAATCAGCATCCACCGGAACGGACTCCAGGTGCTCGATCAGCGACGGGCCGTTGTAGTACGGGGTGTTCTCGGAGCGGCTGGCGATGTTGTCGCCGTGCAGCGCCGAGACCGGGATCTCGATGACGTCCTCGGTGGCCCAGCCCAGCTTCGAGGTGAGCTCGTTGAACTCGGCGGAGATCTCGGCGAACACCTCGGCCGGGTTGTCGACGAGGTCGATCTTGTTCACCGCGAGCACCAGACGCGGCACACCGAGCAGTGCCAGCACGGCCGCATGGCGACGGGTCTGCTCGATGACGCCCTTGCGTGCGTCGGTCAGCAGGATCACCAGCTGCGCCGTGGACGCGCCCGACACCGTGTTGCGGGTGTACTGCACGTGCCCCGGCGTATCGGCCAGCACGAAAGACCGCTTGGGCGTGGCGAAGTAGCGGTACGCCACGTCGATGGTGATGCCCTGCTCACGCTCGGCGCGCAGGCCGTCGACGAGCAGCGACAGGTCCGGCGTGGACAGTCCACGGTCGACCGAGGCGCGGGTGACCGCGTCGATCTGATCGGCCAGCACGGACTTCGTGTCGTAGAGCAGCCGTCCGACCAGCGTGGACTTGCCATCGTCGACAGAACCGGCGGTGGCCAGCCTCAATAGGTCGGACATCAGAAATAACCCTCTCGCTTGCGGTCTTCCATGGCGGCTTCGGACACACGGTCGTCGCCGCGCGTAGCGCCACGTTCGGTCAGTCGTGACGCCGCGACCTCGGCCAGGATGGCCTGGTTGTCGGCGGCGTCGGAGATGATGGCGCCGGTGGTGGAGCCGTCGCCGACGGTGCGGTAGCGCACCGAACGGGTCTCGAGGACCTCGTTCTCGTTCGGGCCGCCCCACACGCCGGGCGTCATCCACATGCCGTCACGGGAGTACACCGGACGCTCGTGCGCGTAGTAGATCGACGCCAGGTCGATGTCCTCGCGGGCGATGTAGCGCCAGATATCGAGCTCGGTCCAGTTGCTCAGCGGGAACACGCGCACGTGCTCACCCGGCGCGTGCTTGCCGTTGTAGAGGTTCCACAGCTCGGGGCGCTGACGCTTCGGATCCCACTGCCCGAAGGCGTTGCGCAGCGAGAAGATCCGCTCCTTGGCCCGCGAGCGCTCCTCGTCGCGACGACCGCCGCCGAAGACCGCGTCGAAGCGGTGCTCGGTGATGGCGTCGAGCAACGGCACGGTCTGCAACGGGTTGCGGATACCGTCGGGGCGCTCGGTCAGGCGGCCGTCGGCCAGGTACTCCTCGACCGAGGCCACGTGCAGGCGAAGGCCGTAGCGCTCGACCACTTTGTCGCGGAACTCGAGCACCTCGTCGAGGTTGTGGCCGGTGTCCACGTGCAGCAGCGTGAACGGTAGCGGCGCGGGCCAGAAGGCCTTGAGCGCCAGGTGCAGCAGGACGGTGGAGTCCTTGCCGCCGGAGAACAGGATCACGGGACGCTCGAATTCGCCCGCGACCTCACGGAAGATGTGGATCGCCTCGGATTCCAGCGCCGCGAGGGTGTCGAACTCGGACAGGCCGAGTTCGCGTTCGGTGGTGTTGGTACTCACAGGCTCACTCCCAGTGGTGGTGATGGTCATGATTGGTGCAATCCGCATTCGGTCTTGGCGATACCGGCCCAGCGGCCGCTGCGCGGATCGGACCCCGGCTCGGGCTTGCGCGTGCACGGCGCGCAGCCGATGGACGGGTAGCCCTCCTCCACCAGGGGATTGACGAGAATGCCGTTGGCCTCGATGTAGGCCTGCATCTCGTCGTCGGACCACGGTGCGATCGGGTTGATCTTCACCAGGCCGAAGGCTTCGTCGAACGAGATCAGTGGCGCGTTGGCGCGGGTGGGCGCCTCGACGCGGCGGATGCCGGTGATCCACGCGTTGTAGCCGCTCAGCGACTTCTTCAGCGGGACCACCTTGCGCAGCCGGCAGCATTCGGCGGCGTCGCGGGCGAACAGATCCTTGCCGAGCAGTTCGTCCTGCTCGGTGACGCTCGCCTCGGGGCGCACGTTCACCACATTCACCCCGTACACGGCCTCGACCGCGTCGCGGGTGCCGATGGTCTCGGCGAAGTGGTAGCCGGTGTCGAGGAACAGCACGTCCACACCGGGACGGGTCTGCGCGGCCAGGTGGACCAGCACACCGTCCTGCATGTTCGAGGCGACGATGTAGCCGTTCCCGAAGTTGCGGTCGGTCCAGGCGATCAGGTCGGCGGGTGAGGCGTCGGGGCCCAGCTCCGCCGCGCCCTGCTCGGCGAGCGCGCGCAATTCGGCTTCGGACAGTTTGGCCGCGAGATTCGTTGTCACAGTGGGGATCTCCTCATCGACTATCGGAGGTCGGCCTCGTCGGCGCGCACAGCCCACACCGCGAAGCGTTCCCCGGATTCCCGGTTCTTGACGAAGTTGCGGACGACGCGATCGATGTAGTCACCGAGCTCGACGCTGGTCACCTTGTGCTGACGCAACTTCCGGCCGAACGCGCTGTCCAGGCCGAGGCTGCCACCGAGATGAACCTGGAAACCCTCCACCTGATTCCCGGTGCCGTCGTCGACGAGCTGGCCCTTGAAGCCGATGTCGGCGATCTGGGACCGGCCGCACGAGTTCGGGCACCCGTTGATGTTGATGGTGATCGGCACGTCGAGTTCGGCGTTGATGTCGGCCAGGCGCTGCTCGAGTTCGGGTGCGAGCACCTGCGAACGCTTGCGGGTCTCGACGAAGGACAGCTTGCAGAACTCGATGCCGCTGCAGGCGAGGAGGTTTCGACGCCAGACCGAGGGGCGGGCCTGCAGGCCGAGCGGTTCGAGTTCGTCGATCAGCGCGTCGACCTGGTCGTCGGGGATGTCGAGGACGATCAGCTTCTGGTACGGGGTGAAGCGGATGCGATCCGAGCCGTACTTCTCGGCGGCGTCGGCGACCTTGCTCAGGATGGTGCCCGAGACGCGACCGGCGATGGGGGAGAAGCCGACGGAGTTCAGGCCGTTGCGCAGCTTCTGGACACCGACGTGGTCGATGGGCTTGGCCGGCTGCACGGGTGCCGGACCGTCGATGAGCTTGCGCTTCAGGTACTCGTCCTCGAGTACCTGACGGAACTTCTCGATGCCCCAGTCCTTGATCAGGAACTTCAGGCGGGCCTTGGTGCGCAGGCGGCGGTAGCCGTAGTCGCGGTAGAGCGAGACGACCGCTTCCCACACGTCGGGGACCTCTTCGAGGGGCACGAAAGCGCCGACGCGCTGCGCCAGCATCGGGTTGGTGGACAGACCGCCGCCGACCCAGAGATCGAGGCCGGGGCCGTGCTCGGGGTGGTTCACGCCGACGAAGGCGATGTCGTTGATCTCGTGCACCACGTCCTGCTGGCCCGAGATCGCGGTCTTGAACTTGCGGGGAAGGTTCGAGTACTCCTTCTTCCCGATGTAGCGCTTGACGATCTCGTCGATCGCCCAGGTGGGGTCGATGATCTCGTCGAGCGACTCGCCCGCGAGCGGCGAACCGAGGACCACGCGCGGGCAGTCGCCGCACGCCTCGGTGGTGTGCAGACCGACCGACTCGAGCCGGCGCCAGATTTCCGGGACGTTCTCGACCTCGATCCAGTGGTACTGGACGTTCTCGCGGTCGGACAGGTCGGCGGTGTCGCGGCCGAACTCGGTGGAGATCTGGCCGACCGTGCGCAGCTGAGCGGCGGAAAGCGCACCGCCGTCGCACCGCACCCGCATCATGAAGTACTTGGCTTCGAGCAGGTCGATGTTGTCGTCGTCGGTGAAGGTGCCGTCGTAGCCCTCTTCACGCTGGGTGTAGAGACCCCACCAGCGGAAACGGCCACGCAGGTCGGCTTTGTCGATCGAGTCGAAGCCGCCCTTGGCGTAGATGTTCTCGATGCGCGAACGCACGTTGAGCGGGTTGTCGTCTTTCTTGGACTGCTCGTTCGGGTTCAGCGGCTCGCGGTAGCCGAGGGCCCACTGGCCTTCGGACCGGCGGCGGACCGGCTTGCCGGTGCGGGCGCGCGGTGCGACCGGGGCATCGGTGCTCGGGCGGGCCGGGCGCTGGGCAGCTGAACGCTCAGTGCGGGCCTGCGCCGTCGACTGTTCGGTCGAACCGGCGTCGGTGCTCGACGTCATGGGTGGTCGCTCCTGCGGGGGTGTTGGGACATCCGTGCTGAAGGCGCGAGGGGCTGGCTCGCGTCAGGGGAGTCAGCGGGCCGATGAAAGTCGAAGGCACCGGGGGATACCCGGGCGTGGACGCCGCTGCGCTACCGGTGGAAACCGGGCCGACAACAGGCGCTGCAGACACGCTGGAAGTCGACGTGGCGACGGGCCACGAGTCGTACTCCAGTTGCGTGCATGTGGCTATTGTGCCACGTCAGCCTGGTCGTTCCGACCGCAAGGAGATATTTCCCGCACTTTTGGGGGAAATTCCCTGGACGGCCGTCCTGTTCTGTGACGGGGGTCATAGGCCGCCGCCCGGAACCGGGCTGTGATACCCCGCGCGGGCATGTGTGCGGTGCCGCACAGCGCGGTTGACCTGGATCGCACTCGAGGTTGCACAGTAGTGCCATGAGCAATGACGCCACTGCCGCCGGTCAGACCCCCGCCGATCTCGGCACCGAACTCGCGGCCATCCGCGCCGTCGTCGACACCATCGCACACGCCCAGGCCAACGAACTGGCCGAGGAGTTCGTCGCCGTCTTCCGGGAAGACGCGATCTGGACCACCGGTCACGGCAAGCGGCTGTTCGGGCGCCCGGCCATCGCCGAGTTCACGGCGCAGGTGCTGCCAGGGGCCACGACGCACGGCACCGCGACCTACGAGGTCGAGCACGTGCTGTTCCTGCGGCCCGATGTCGCCGCCGTCAAGATCCGCCAGAGCTACTTCACCCTCGACGGCGAGTTGTCCGGGCAGGGCACGCCGATGTACGTGATGACCAAGGAAGACGGAGCCTGGGTGCTCACCGCCAACCAGAACACGCCCGTCGTGACGGACTGACGTGCGAGGGGCCGGGCGGAGCGCGCTACCAGGGCCCGGCAGACTGGAGGGGTGACTACCAGCGCTGCTTCCGGGGTTCCCGGCGTGACACCGGCCGATGCCGATCGACCGGTGCTGCGCGATTTCGGGAGCGGCGCGTTCGGGGTGTACGTGCACGTGCCCTTCTGCGCCACGCGCTGCGGGTACTGCGACTTCAACACCTATACGGCGGGGGAGCTGGGTACTTCGGCGTCGCCGCAGTCGTGGCTGGAGGCGTTGCGCGGCGAGCTCGCGACCGCCGCGGCCGAGTTCGGTGCCCTGCCGAGCGCGACGCCCGCGGTGTCGACGATCTTCGTCGGCGGCGGGACACCGTCGCTGCTCGGTGGTGACGGGCTGGCGTCGGTTCTCGATGCCGTGCGGGCGAACTTCACCCTGGCCGCCGACGCCGAGGTGACCACCGAATCCAACCCGGAATCCACCTCGCCCGAGTTCTTCGAGCGGCTCCGCGTGGCGGGCTACACCCGGATCTCGCTCGGCATGCAGTCCGCCGCACAGCACGTGCTGAAGGTGCTCGACCGCACGCATACGCCGGGCCGCGCGGTCGCCGCGGCGAAAGAGGCGCGCGCGGCCGGGTTCGACCACGTGAACCTCGATCTGATCTACGGCACCCCGGGCGAGACCGATGCCGATCTGGATCTGAGTCTGGACGCGGTGCTGGCCGCCGGTGTCGATCATGTCTCCGCCTACTCCCTGATCGTCGAGGACGGAACCGCGCTGGCACGCAAGGTCCGCCGTGGTGAACTGCCCGCACCCGACGACGATGTCCTCGCCGCCCGCTACGAACGCATCGATGCCCGCCTCGCCGACGCCGGTCTGACGTGGTACGAGGTCTCCAATTGGGCCGCGAGCGATGCCGCCCGCTGTCAGCACAACCTGGGCTACTGGGACGGTGGCGACTGGCTCGGCGCCGGCCCCGGCGCGCACAGCCATGTCGGCGGCGTTCGCTGGTGGAACGTCAAGCACCCCGCCCGCTACGCCGACCGTGTCGCCCTGGGCGGTCTCCCCGCCGCGGGCTGGGAGGCCCTCACCGACGACGAGCGCTACACCGAACACCTCATGCTCACCGTCCGCCTCCGGACCGGCCTGCCTCTCGCGGATCTAGCCCCCTCGGCAAGCTCGGCCCTCGACCGCATTCTGGCCGACGGCATGGCCCGCGTCACCGGCGACAATCTGGTCCTCACCGACCGTGGCCGCCTCCTCGCCGACGGCATCGTCCGCGACCTCCTCACCTGACGGCGCGAGGGGGCGCGGGAGCCGTTCTCGGCTGATCGACGGGCTGCTGAACCAGTCGAAGAATCGCGCGAGTGGTGATGTCATCGTGATCTGAATTTCGAGATTTCTCAGGCTTGGGATCGCATCCAAAGATTGCCCGGTCATCCTGGTGTAATCCACCAATGCCTGGCCGGGCATGCACAAGGCATTCAACAACGGCCGCAACGACGGCTGGATGCCGATGTCGGTGGCCTCGGTCGGGCCGGCGAACGCGCCCGCGGCGATGGGTTACTACCTGCCGGAAGACATTCCGATCCACACCGAGCTCGCACAGGCGTTCACGCTGTGCGACAACTACCACTGCTCGGTGCTCGGCCCCACCGACCCCAACCGGCTGTACTGGATGAGCGCGAGCATCGACCCCGACGGTCTGGCGGGCGGTCCGCTGGTGGAGACGCCGACCCTGCTTCCGAAGAACGTCTACAGCTGGCGTACCTACCCGGAGAACCTGTCCGAGGGCGGGGTGCCGTGGAAGATCTACAGCAATCGCGATGTCGGCCCGGCCTCGTCGATGATCCTGGACGGCATGATGGGCTGCTTCACCCAGGCCGCCGACCCGAATTCCGAACTGGCACGACGCGGTATCGCACCGACCTACCCGAACGACTTCCAGGCCGACGTCGCCAACAACACGTTGCCCGCGGTGTCCTGGGTGGTGCCGTCGCTGCTGCACTGCGAACACCCCGCGCTGCCCGCGGCTTTCGGTGCGCTCGGCATAGTGCAGCTCCTCGATATCCTCACCTCGAATCCGGCGGTGTGGGAGAAGACGGCGCTGATCATCAGCTACGACGAGAACGGCGGCTTCTTCGACCACGTCACGCCGCCGACCCCGCCGCCCGGCACCGCGGGCGAATTCCTGACGGTGCCACTGGATCGGGTGCCCGCCGCGGGCGGGATCACCGGCCCGATCGGACTGGGTTACCGGGTGCCGTGCATGGTGATCTCGCCGTACAGCCGCGGTGGGTTGGTCGCCTCGCAGACCTTCGACCACACGTCCCAATTGCGGTTGCTGGAAACCAGATTCGGTGTCGATGTGCCGAATCTGACCGCGTGGCGACGCAGCGTCACCGGCGATATGACGTCCACGTTCGACTTTGCCGCGGCGCCTGATGCCGCGAAACCGGTGCTGCCCGACCCTCGCCCCAAGGCCGACGCGGCGATCGCGCAGTGCGGTCCGAATATCGCGGCGGGCACTCTCGGACAGGGTGTGCCGTACCCGGTGCCGCCGAATGCGATGCCGGCGCAGCAGCCGGGGGCGCGGCGCGCGCCGAGCGGTCTCGTCGGCGTCTGAGCCGGGGGTGGGCTCGGCATCGCGCCGGGCCCACTGTCAGCTCGCGGCGGCGGGCGACCAGTATCCGGTGGCCATGCTCGGGCGTTTGCGCATCGCGGCGAAGCTGTGTCTGGCGGGGGAGAGCAGGGTACTGAACCAGGAGCGCCGGTACTCGGCGAGAGTCGCTGCGACAGGCGGGAATTCGATGCAGTGCACACCGCCCGGCATACCGAGGCGGTGGCGAGCCGCCCGGTGGTTCCTGGTACTCATGATCATCCTCCGGTAGTCGTGCGGCCTTCTCGCCTGCGCGGAAGATTAATCCACGCGACGCGCCCGGCCCGGGATCTTCCGCCGCTCCGGGAATGGGCGTGTCGGAGCAGGTGCCACGGCGCGGCGGCGGGGATGCGAGACTGGGCCCATGTTGCGGATCGGCCTCACCGGAGGCATGGGAGCGGGTAAATCCACAGTGGCGCGGACGCTGGTCGAACTCGGGGCGGTGCTCATCGACTCCGATGCGATCGCCCGCGAGGTCGTCGCCCCCGGGACACCGGGTCTGGCCGCGCTGGTCGAGGAGTTCGGCGAGGGCATTCTGAGCCCCGACGGCAGCCTGGACCGGCCCGCGCTGGCCGCGGTCGCCTTCGCCGACGATGTGTCGCGGGGCAAGCTCAACGCCATCACCCATCCGCTGGTCGGCGCCCGCACCGCGGATCTGATCGGCGAGGCGGCCACCGATGCCGTTGTGGTGCAGGATATTCCGCTCCTGGTCGAGAATGGGCTCGCGCCGCTGATGCAGCTCGTCGTGGTGGTGGGGGCCGAGGAGGAGACCAGGCTGCGCAGGCTGGTCGAACATCGCGGCGTGGCCGAAGCCGACGCGCGAGTCAGGATCGCGGCCCAGGCCACCGACGACCAGCGCCGCGCGGTCGCCGATGTGTGGCTCGACAACAACGGTGCGCCGGAGGTGGTCGAGGCGCAGGTCCGTGACCTGTGGACGCGACGGCTGGTGCCGTTCGAGCGCAATCAGCGCGAGGGCGTCCGGGCGCGAGCCGGCTATGTTCTCGTCACCGACCCGGAATGGGATATGCAGGCGCGCAGGATCATCGCCCGGCTGCACCTGGCCTGCGGTGCGTCGGCGGTGCGCATCGATCACGTCGGATCCACCGCGGTGCACGGGCTCCCCGCCAAGGACATCATCGACATCCAGGTGACGGTGGCCGACATGGCCACGGCCGAATCGCTGACGGATGCCTTGACGGCCGCCGGGTTCCCGCTCGCTCCCCAGGTGACGCACGACAATCCGAAACCGAGTCACGGCGATCCCGAGGGGACCGACCTCGCCCGGTGGGGAAAGCGTCTGCACGGCAACGCCGATCCGGGAAGGCCGGCCAATATCCATCTGCGCGTGCGGGATTCGCTCGGCCAGCGGTTCGCGCTCGATCTGCGTGACTGGTTGCGCGCGAACGAGAGCGCGCGGTCGGAGTACCTGGCGGTCAAGCGCGGAGCCGAGCTCGCGGCGGCGGACCTGACCGGCGACGCGGCCGGTGACGCCTATTACGTGGTGAAGGAACCGTGGTTCGACGCGGTCTATCCGGTGGTCACCGAGTGGGCCACCGCCCGCGCGTGAACCGCGTACCAATCTGTTAAACGTCAATGTTTCGGAAACTGTCCGCACGCTGTCGCGCGCTGTGTAAATTGTGCGAAGTCACTACAGGGTGACTCGATTCACAGGGAAGTTGTAGCGCGTATGACAACACATCACCGTCAGTTCGGCCGTGCGGGCTTCGGCATCACCGCACTCGGCGCCGTCGCCGCCAGCCTCGTGCTGGCCGCTCCGCAGGCCTCGGCCTGGGTCGGCAATCTCGGCGTGGCCGGAACCGACCACAAGGTCGGTTGCAGCTACAAGTTGACCGCCAGCGTCGAGGTCGACCGGCTGACCTCGGTGAAGTTCACCGACAACGGCGTGGATATTCCGGGCAGCCCGGTGTCGCCGTCGCTGCTCTCGGGCACCGTGAGCATCACCTGGAAGCCGACCACGGCGGGCCAGCACAAGCTCGAAGCGCGTCAGCTGCTGATCAGCGACTCGATCACCGTCACCGTGGGTGCGGCGGGCAGCACCGGAAGCGCGTCGTGCGGCGGTGGCCTCGCGGATCTGTTCCCGAGCCTGTCGGCCGGCTGACACCGACTCCCCGCACCGCCCGGACCCGCCTACCGAGGTCCGGGCGGTTCGTCGTTTCGGCGCCAGGTCAGCGTCATTCCGAAGGTGCTCAGCCACTCCTCGAGTGAATAGCCGTGCGCGGCGATCCCGTCGATCGCCGCGGTGGCGTGTTCGATCGCCGCCTGACACTGCGCGGCGTCCAGCAGGCCGTCGGTGTGCGCGGCCAGAAGCTCGTCGACGTCGACGAGCCGGACATCACGCCGAGTGCGGACCAGTACGTCGAGGTAGTGGTCGACCGAGCGCCACAGTGTCGGCGACTCCCTGGTGAACGCGCCCACATCGACATAGATGTCCTGCCACTGCTCGACGCCGGGGTTGTAGTGCAGCTTCGACGCCCGCAGCGACAGCTCCGGCAGCACCCACGATTCCAGGTAGTGGAAGTGCGCGTGATCGGAGTGGCGACCCATGTACAGGCCCCACGGTTCCACCCGATAGATCTCCACCGGCCGGACGAAACCTTTGGGATCGGTGTTCGTTCCGGCCGCGACGTCGAAGTACTCGACCTTGGGTGGATGCACGTGCACGGTGGATGCCTGCGTCATGAGCGCAGAATCTACCGGCGCGTGCCGACCCGCGCCCGGTCGCCGGTCACATCCAGGTCAGGGTGATCTCCTGCGACCGCAACCATTGTTCGACATCGTGGTCGTTGGCCGCCAGCCCGTCGAGCACGTGCGCGGCACGCTCGAATGCCCGGTCGGCGGGCTCGGTGCCGACATGGCCCGCGGCGTGCGCGGCGAGCAGTTCGCTGGACCCGGACAGCGTCGAGGACCGGCCGCGCCGCACCGCGATGTCGAGGAAGTAGTCGGTGGCCCGCCACCGTTTCGGCCCGACCTGGACGCACTCGATGATGTCGAGCACGTAGTCGTGGCTGCGGTGATGGC